>CALLLS010000044.1 GCA_938008215.1 uncultured Verrucomicrobiales bacterium
CACCGCTGGTAAATTTATCTACGAGGAGCTTAGAAATGATTTTCACTTCTTCAAAAGGTACTGGGTCTTCTACAGGGAAGTCCGCAATCAGATTTTGCTGCGCCTTGGCGATTTGTTCACGTAACTTTTTACCAACAGTGACGAAGTCTCCATCATGTGGTAATTCTGCGCGCACTTTCTTCAGAACATTAGTATTAATAGCTCCGCAAAGTCCCTTGTCAGTGGAGATCACTAAGGTGAGATGTTTCCCCTCTTCTTTTACTTCTAGATAAGGATGGGCAAGCCCTTCCATATTAGACTTCAGATTTGTCAAAACAGCATTAAGGCGATCTGCGTAGGCACGACCAGCAATTGCTTGGTCCTGCGCCTTTTTCATTTTCGCAGCAGCCACCATCTGCATTGCTTTGGTGATTTGCGCTGTGTTTTGGACGGACTTAATGCGTCGTCTGATGTCTTGTAGGTTTGCCATCCTTTATCGGTGCGATAGGTTTTGAACTATACTGAAGAGTCTAAAATTAAGCTTGAGTAGATGCAAAGTCATCAAGAGCTGATTTCACCTTAGAAATCATCTCTTTATCCTTTTTCTTAAGATCAGGCTTCTCATTCGCAATTTGCTCCAGAAGGTCTGCTTTACGCGTTTGGAAAAATTCGATCATCTCTGCTTTATAAGCGAGCACGTTTTCCACGTCTACACTGTCAAAGTATCCATGCTGCATCGCAAAGAGAATAACGGACTCCTCTTGCATAGAGAGAGGTGAGTATTGATTTTGTTTGAAGAGCTCTACAATACGAGCACCACGGTCGAGTTTCTTTTGGGTGGAAGCATCTAGATCAGAGCCGAACTGAGCGAAGGCTTGAAGCTCACGATATTGTGCGAGGTCAAGCTTGGTCGTTCCAGCTACTGACTTCACTGTTTTCGTTTGAGCGGCACCACCTACACGAGAAACGGAAAGACCTACAGAAATCGCAGGGCGCACCCCTTGGTTAAAGAGATCTGTCTCAAGGAAAATTTGACCATCTGTAATAGAAATCACGTTTGTCGGAATATAGGCGGAAACGTCTCCCGCTTGTGTTTCAATAATCGGGAGGGCGGTAAGTGATCCGCCACCAGCTGCCTTAGAAAGACGTGCTGAACGCTCTAGAAGACGTGAGTGAAGGTAGAATACGTCACCAGGATATGCCTCACGACCAGATGGACGCTTAAGAATGAGTGACATCTGACGGTATGCAACAGCGTGCTTAGAAAGATCATCAAATACGATGAGACACTCTTTGCCTTGATCCATGAGATACTCTGCAATCGCGCAACCAGTATAAGGAGCGATGTATTGCATAGTCGCTGGATCAGAAGCGGTAGCGGCGACAACGGTAGTGTATTCCATGGCGCCAGCATCCTCAAGAGTCTTCACTATTCCCGCTACATTTGAGCGCTTTTGTCCAATTGCGACATAGATACAATATAAGGGCTTGTGATCTTTAAGTTTTCCAGCTTCTGCTGCTTTATTTTGATTGGACTGAGAAATGATCGTATCGATCGCGATAGTCGTTTTTCCCGTTCCGCGGTCACCAATGATAAGCTCACGCTGTCCACGTCCGATAGGCACGATCGCATCGATCGCCATGATTCCTGTTTGCACTGGCACAGATACAGATTCACGCTTAATGATTCCAGGAGCGATTTTTTCTACAGGGTATTGCGCGGCTGCTTCTATGTCGCCTTTTCCATCAATCGCCATACCTAACGCATCCACCGTGCGTCCAAGAAGATTTTCACCTACAGGAACCGAAAGAAGCTTTCCAGTCGTCTTACACTCATCACCTTCTTTAAGGTTTTTAAATTCTCCAAGTAATACGACCCCTACTTGTCCTTCTTCAAGGTTAAGGGCGAGACCTGTAATTCCACCAGGGAATTCGATCATTTCATTTAGCTGGACATCGCTTAAGCCTTCCACTTTTGCGACTCCGTCACCAATTTCACGGATGATGCCGACGTTAGCCGTTTCAACAGCAGTTGAGACGTTTGCGATTTCTTTTTCTAGTTGTTCTAGGATGGTGCTCATAGCAGGAATATTTAAGAAAGTTAGTTAGTGTGTTTTTGTAAATTAAAGGGAATGAGATAGGCGGTTAATTTTGGCAAGAACGCTGCCATCATAGACTTGGCTGCCGACTTGCACCTTAAGACCACCGATGAGTTCTGGTTTGGTAGCAAAATTAAATACGAGACCCTCACCATGCTTTTTAGTGATGGATTCTTGTATGCGTTTTGAATCTGCTTGAGAAATATCTAACGCACTTTCTACATGCACAGTGCGCTTCTCAACATCTAAGCGAACAAGCTTTTTAAGAGCAGAAAGAATCCCTCTGTAATCATTCGGTCTTTTCTTACTGAGAAATGTTATAGAATCAGAAAGCTTTTTCTCATTGAGAGAGCCATTTTCTGTGCAAAGCCTGAATACTCTGGTTGCAAACTCATTAGATGCTTTAGATACTTTCATCTCAAATATATAAGGAAAAATTTATTTTTCGATTACGGAGAGTGCCTCTTCGTTAATCGCTTTATGGTCTGTGTCCGTAAGCACCTTACCGGAGACCGCCGCTGTAGCCGTAGCTACAAGCTTTCCAAATTCACCTTTAAGCTCTTTGACCATCTGAACACGCTCGCTTTTCGCTGCGTCTTCCGCTTTTGCCAGAATCCCTTGAGCTGAAGAAATCGCCTCTTGCGTCTTCTCTTCCGTAATTTTAGCTCCGCTTTCTTTAGCTTCTGCTATCATCTCTTTAGATTTCTGGTTTGCCTCAGCAATAGCAGCAGCAGTGCGTTTTTCAGAGTCCGCTAAATCTTGCTCAATTTTTTTAAGCTTAGCTTCTCCTTCTTTGATGCGTTCATGACGCTCAGCCAGGACTTTCCCGATTGGCCCGAAAGCGAATTTCTTAAGAACAAAAGCTACAATAATAAAGTTGATGCACTGAGCGAGGAACATCCATGGCTTCCAGCCAAATTGGTTCGCGAGATCAACAGCGACGTTGCCAGTTGATTCAGTTGCACTTGAAGAAGATGCTATAATTTCAAAGATCATAGTAAATCGGGTTTTGAACGGAGTAGTAAGTAATGTAAATGAAAATTTGGGGGATAACGGCTTCATGCGAAACCGCGTCAGAGTCTGTAATTATTGACCTACAACAAGTGCAGTAATAATGAATACACCCTCAATAAGAGCGGCAAGGATGATGCCGAGAATGAGGATAGATGTAGCCGCACTTGGGTTACGTCCAGTAGCTTCTGCTGCCTTCATTCCAAGAAGACCAATTCCAAGACCAGCGCCGATAGCTGCAAGTCCGATGTGGAGTGATCCGCCAATCTCAGCAAGGAGTGTCATAATGATTTCAAACATAGTGTTATTTAGTTTTTGTTAGTTATTTGTTTTTTTCTCAGTAGCTCCCACAGCAACAATGCCAAATGGTCGAACTACAGAAATTGGTTTAGTGCGCCTCCTCTCCATGATCGCAGATAAGCTTCACAAAGACGGCGGTTAAGAGAGTAAATACGAGCGCCTGAATTAGACCTACAAGAAGCTCCATAAAGTAAAAGAGAAGTGGAGGCAGGAATTTAAGCCACTTAGGAACCATCATCAGAAGAGACTCTAAAGCCTGCTCCCCTGCATAAATATTACCGAAGAGACGGAATGATAGAGCGAGAGGTCTAATAGCAATTGAAACAACCTCTAAAATACCCACTACGAAGAATACAATAACCATTATGACGGTCATAAATCCTTTACTCTCGCCTTTCGGAGAGAAGATGTGACCTAGGAAGCCCTTTATCCCATTTTCTTGAAGAGCCCATATTAGCCAAGTGCCTGATGATAACAGCGCTAGTGCTGATGTCTTATTGATATCTGCGTTTCCGCCTCTCAATAATGGAATCGGGTGACTCGTATCCATGCCCCATCCAATAGTTCCTACTCCAGGAAGAAGCCCTAACCAATTAGTGGTGAGTATAAAGAGAAAAAGAGCCGCGAAAAACCAAAACGTTTTTTTCACTAAATGCTCTCCTAATATACCCTCATAGAAGTCATATAGTGACTCAATAACCCATTCAGCGAAATTCTGTATCCCTGTAGGAATAATTGATGTCTTGCGTGATGCGGCTCTCGCGAAGACAATAAGAATGATTGCTGCAATCCACGTCATAATCATTGAGTTTGAAAAACCCAGCCCAGGTAACTGATTAGCATGTAAGGACAACTTATGCCCTTCTTCTGCCCCTAATAATGGCGAAATAAGCAATAAAACTAATAGTGATTGTATGATGCGAGTGTGTGCTCTCATGACTGATATGGCAGTCGTATAGGCATACGCATTATTAGTGAGCAAGTGAATTTGTGAAAAAATTCACAAAGTCTATTGAGCGCATTATTTACTAAAAAGATTTGATTTAATATTGCAAAACCAAATTCGGTCTAACGAGGAAGTATTTATAGAATTTGGTTCATTTTCTCTTTACACATCTTATTTTCATAGTTTTTAATCCAAACTACTATGAACAAATCTGAGCTTATTGAAGCAGTAAACGCCAATCTTGGCGAAGGAAGCACAAAAAAGGACGCTGAAGCAGCAGTATCAGCAGTATTAGACGCGATTGCTACAGGAGTTAAGAAGGACCGTAAGGTTCAAGTTATTGGTTTTGGGACATTTGATGTTCGTGAACGCCCAGCTAGAGTGGGTCGCAATCCAAAGACTGGTGAAAAACTCCAAATCAAAGCATCTAAGAATGTAGGATTTAAAGCTTCTTCAAACTTGAAAGCTTCTCTCTAAATTTAGAAAAATAAAACTTTTATTAAAAGTCAGCCCAATAATGAGGTTGGCTTTTTTTGTATTTCAGCTTCGTAAAAACGATAAATCGTAATTCACATTTAAAATGTCCACATCACCGTCTTCCCTAACGCCTGAAGTTAAGGCTCACCTTATTGGCAACCAGCACATTGATAATCTATTTGATTTGAGCGATTACGGTATCAGTGCCCCTCTGGTTCTCAGAAACCTCGCACCGTCAGAGCTTTACACCCAAGCAATCAAGTATGAAAAAGGAGCCGTCGCAGACTCAGGTGCTTTAATCGCTTACTCTGGCACTAAAACAGGACGCTCTCCTTCCGATAAGAGAGTTTCTAGAAATCCTAAATCTGAAGATGACATCTGGTGGGGTAATATTAATATCCCTATAGAAGAAGAGATCTTCGATATTAATCGTGAACGTGCTGTAGATTACCTAAATATATGCGACAGGGTTTATGTAGTGGATGCCTTCGCAGGTTGGGATCCAGAGCACCGTTTAAAAATTCGCGTCATATGCTCACGTCCATACCATGCCCTTTTTATGTGGAATATGCTCATTCGTCCTTCTGACGAGGAATTAAAGGATTTCGGTGAACCAGACTTTACTATTTATAATGCGGGAATGTTCCCTGCTAACCGTCGCACCACGGGAATGACATCTAAAACGACGATCGAGCTAAACCTCGAAAACCGCGAGATGGTGATTTTAGGGACAGAATATGCGGGAGAAATGAAAAAAGGTGTCTTCACGGTTATGAATTACCTCATGCCAAAAGCGGGGCACCTTTCCATGCACTGCTCTGCCACCGCAGACCCTAAAACAAATTCTTCTTCTATTCTCTTCGGTCTTTCTGGCACAGGTAAAACGACGCTTTCAGCCGATCCAAAAAGGAAATTGGTAGGTGATGACGAGCATGTGTGGACTAATAATGGAATCTTTAACATTGAAGGTGGTTGTTATGCGAAGGCGGTGAATCTAACAGAAGAGTCTGAACCAGACATTTATAAAGCTCTCCAGTTTGGTGCAGTTCTAGAAAACGTTGTATATAACAAGGATCACCAAGTGGACTTCACTAATACGACGATTACAGAGAATACTCGTGGTGCATACCCTTTAGACTTCATTGAGAACGCTAAGATACCTGCTATCGCAGATCACCCAACAGATATCATCTTCCTTACATGTGATGCCTTTGGAGTTCTTCCTCCAGTGTCAAAACTTACTACAGAACAAGCTATGTATCACTTCATCTCTGGATACACGGCAAAAATCCCAGGCACAGAACAAGGAATTAAGGAGCCGATCGCGACCTTCTCTGCTTGCTTTGGAGCTCCATTCTTACTCTGGCACCCTGCAAAGTATGCTGAACTCCTCGCTGAAAAACTGAAGCAGCATGATGTAAATGTGTGGCTTGTAAATACTGGATGGAGTGGAGGAAGCTATGGCACAGGACAGCGCATAAGCTTGAAAAACTCTCGCTCTATTATTGATGCAATTCACAGTGGCGTGCTCTCTAAATCTCCAACTTCTCCTGACTCACAATTTGGATTAGATGTCGTTCAATCTTGTCCAAATGTTCCAGATGAAGTCTTAAACCCTATCGATGCATGGGACAATAAGGAGGATTACAAGAAAACCGCGCAAAAGCTTATTGGACTTTTTCAAGAAAACTTTAAAACATACGCTAACGGAGTGCCTGCTTCAGTTTTAGAAAAAGGCGCAATGGGCATATAGCACCATAAAAACTTGGCAAATATTAGTGGCATGACCTCTTAAGTATCTTATAGATACAGAGATATGATCCGCTGGTTTGCCAAGAATGATCTCGCCGCCAATCTTTTGATGGCGGCGATTTTAGTGGGCGGCGTCATTGTAGCCCTCACCCAAGTGCCCTTAGAAGTTCGCCCGACACGCGAATACCCTATGGTTTCTATTTCCATCCCTTACAGGGGTGCTTCTCCTGAAGAAATAGAACGGGAAATTATTATTCCTGTAGAGCAAACCTTAAGTGGTATGAGTGGGATTGATGAAATCAATTCCTCTTCCAGTCAAAACTCTGGCTCTATCTACGTCTACATGAAGGATGGGGTAGACCCTAAGGAACGCTTGCCTGAAATCGAAAGAAGAGTGCGTAGTGTTAGTAGCCTCCCTGCTAACTTAGACCCTATTAGTTATACCATTCCCGACACAGCTAATTACTTCGAGGTCATCTCAGTGGTAGTTCAAGCGTGCCATAAAGGTGTATCTCTTCAAGAACTCACGGAAGAAGCTTTTAAAGTAAAAGACTCCCTTTTAGCCTTATCAGGCTTAAATAGAGTTGAGGTAATCGGAACCAGTCCACGCGAATTTGCCATTCGTCTTGACCAAGAAAAGCTCTACTCCTACGGACTGACCTTTGATAGTATTTCTTCTGCTATAAAAAATAATTCGCAAGAGCTGGGCGCAGGAATGATCAAATATGAAACGGGAAGCCTGGCTCTCCGCCCAGGAAAGATCGCTCTGGTAGATACAGACTTTGCAAAAATCCCTATTCCTTTAGGCGGTGGAGAAACGATACCATTAAACGCATTAGGAGAGGTTCATGACGGTTTCACTGAAGAACTAAAACTAATCAATTATGATGGTAAGCCTGCTCTCATCGTAGAGGTTCTACAGACTAGAGAGCAATCCGCCATCAGGATCGCTAAGACCGTTAAGGGCTTAGTTGCGAGCTATGTTCCGCCCCCTAATTTCCGTTTACACATATGGGACGATGAGTCATTCAATATCCAAGGACGCTTAAAGACCCTCTCCATGTCCTTATTACAAGGCGGCATCCTAGTGATGATTATTCTTGGTCTATTTCTTCGCCCTGCGATCGCCTTCTGGGTAGTATTGGGCATTCCAGTGAGCTTCGCTGGTGGTATAATCTTCATGCCCTTCTTTGGCATCACAGGGAATATGATGAGTATCTTCGCCTTTATTCTCGTGCTTGGAATAGTGGTCGATGACGCCATCGTAACAGGGGAAAGTATTTTCCAAAGAATGCAGTCAGGAGAGACTCACTTGGAAGCCGCCGTTAAAGGAACCAAGGACGTATCTACTCCTGTAATTTTCGGCGTTCTGACAACCATTGTTGCATTCCTACCTCTTTATTCCTTTGATGGGTGGTGGGGTGTATTGGCTAAGCAAATACCGCCCATCGTTGCTCCTGTTCTAATATTTTCATTAATAGAGTCAAAGTTAATACTCCCAGGGCACCTTAAGCACTTAGATTTAAAGGCCTCCTCTAAGAGGTGGTATAATATCATACCAGATTGGTTTAATTCAAAGCTAAGTGCATTCACCTGTAATATCCTCAAGCCCGCGGTGTGGGCGTGCGCCAAACACCGCTACATTACACTTGCTTTATTTCTCTCGCTTTCATTGGCGTGTTTAGGATACTGGCAGAGCGGGAAAATGGGGTTTCAAGTCTTCCCCACTGTAGATAGCTCTAAAATCACATGCCAAATTACAATGCCAGGTGATCAACTGAGCGAAGAAACTGAGAAACAAGTAAAACGTATTTATCTAGCAGCTGAAGAGCTAAGAAAAGAATTACGTGACGGCAATAATGCAGATGCTCCTAGTTTAGTGACTGGTATTCTCACTTCTTCAGGCGGATACCCCTCACGTGGATACAATGAAGACCAAGGGTATGTCATAATAGAGCTGCTGCCTCCTGAAAAACGCGTGAGTAACTTTGCTAAAAATGCAGAAATAGTGGAGCGCCTAAGAGAGCTAATCGGTGACATTCCAGAAGTGAAATCTCTTTCTATTCGTGCGCAAAAACAGAGTAGTCGGCATAATGATGACCCCGAACCGATCAATCTTGCTATTCGAGGTAAACTCACGGAGCAAAATAAAGAAATCCTCTCTAAACTAAAGAGTTTAATCAAAGAAGAAATCCCTGAAGCCCAGCTAGAATCTATTTATGATACTCAACCCTCTAAGAGATCACAAATTAACATCTCACTTAATGAAGAAGGGCACCGCTTAGGGCTAACTGAGACCTCCCTTGCAAGGCAAATTAGAAGCGTTATTTTAGGCACCGAAATCACCCGCATCCCTCGAAAAACTGGAGAAATAAAAGTATTTTTAAAGCTTCCAGATGAAATTCGTGAAGACAGATATGCCTTAAAAAAGCTTCATATCACACTTCCAAGCGGAAAAGCCGCCCCTCTTTCCTCTGTAGCAAATTTAAGCCTCTCTTACTCTCCTGCGAGGATCTTTAGGCAGGATGGCGCGACCGTCACTAACGTTATTGCTTCACCAAAAGACAAAGACTATGATTTGGTCAAATTAGCGACCCGAATAAGTCCCATGATTAATGAGCAAGTTGGAGAGTATCCTGAATTAAATTGGGCTTTCGACGGCTACCTTGCTGATTATAAAGAGATTCGAAAACGGTTCGCAATCGGTATTGTCGTCTTACTATTCACTCTCTTTTCCTTACTTGCCCTTCCATTTAATTCTCTAGTCCAACCTTTCTATGTCATGTTAGCGGTTCCCTTCGGTATTATTGGAGCCTTCCTTGGTCATGTCATTATGGACATAACCCCCTCATACATGAGTATGTTTGGAGTCTTAGCCCTATCAGGAGTTGTCATCAATGATTCTCTAATTCTTGTGGATAAGATCAATTCGTTACGAAAAGTTAGCATACCGCTGAAAGAGGCCCTTCTTACAGCGGTCACAACGCGCTTCCGACCCATTCTACTAACCTCTCTTACTACCTTTGCAGGATTACTCCCCTTAATGTTCGCAGATTCAATGCAAGCTCAATTCCTTGTGCCTATGGCAGTTTCTCTCGGTTTCGGTATTCTCTTCGCCACTTTTGTTACTCTTCTACTTGTGCCCACAATCTTACTTATTTCCCTGGATATACGAAATATCATTAAGAGTCGCTGGGCTTGGTTCATAGCACCATTTTGATTATAGTATGAGCTAATTATGTCAGAGTATTCGCAATTATTATTGTTCTTTACCGACTACATAAATTGCAGTGCAGAAAGCGCTTTTCAGCACAGCCTATTATAACAATAAAATAATAAAAAAATCCTGCCTATTTCTTACATCCATGCTATTTATAGATTAATATGAGTATTTTAAGTACAGAATCTACAGTGATGGAAAAAACGATTCGCCTCTGCGAAGCTATTGTTGATGATACAGAATTTAAGGCAATGCATGGTAACGTAGAAGCCTTTCTATCTAATGACAAGGCACGTGAAGCTTACAAAAACGTTCATGAAAAGGGTGCTGAGCTACAAGACAAGCAACGTATAGGAGTAGAACTTACCGCACAGGAAATGACAGACTTTGAGCTTTCCCGTGAAGAACTTTTTCAAAATCAGACCGTAGTCTCTTTTATGGAAGCGCAACAAAAACTCCAATCTCTTCAAAAATCTGTTAATGATTATCTAGGTCTCACTATTGAGCTAGGTCGCGTCCCAACAGATGAAGAACTAATGGCAGCAAGCTCTGAAGGTGGATGCTGTGGCGGCTCAGGCGGTAGCGGCGGCGGATGTGGCTGCTAAGCTTTAGCAAATCTGATTAAACTGAAAAAAGGCGATTCGATGAATCGCCTTTTTTGTCCCCCCGCTACACTAGCAAGAAGACTGTAACCCTTAGAAATTCACACTCTTCATTTTCTCCAGCCCCACTTCAATCCTTGCTCTGGGAGAACCAAAGTTGAAACGGCAACACCCTGCCCTTCCGAAATAAGAGCCGTCTGAGAGAAAGATTCCTGCTTTTTCTTCAAAAATTCTCGCTGGGTTATCCACTTTCATTTCACGGAAATCCATCCAAGAAAGGTAAGTGGCTTCCATGTTCATGGTCTCTACTTCAGAGAAATTCTCGTTCATGAATGTCTTAACCAAATCGTAATTCCCTTTTAAATAAGACATCAACTCCTTTCGCCAAGGTTCTCCATGGCGATAAGCTGCTTCCGCTGCATAATATGAAATACAGTTAATTTCAGGCAAGGTATGCCCCCTTGCAGTAATAAATTTTTTACGAAGCGAGGCATCCTTAATTACAGCATAAGAATACCCTAAACCAGCGATATTATATGTTTTACTAGGTGCTAGAAGGGTAATTATGTGCTTTTGAAACTCTTCTGGGAGGCGTAATGCCGAGTAATGAGGCGTGCTCTCATCATCAAAAATCATGTCTGCATGGATCTCATCAGAAACTAAGATAAGATTATGACGGTGACAAAACTCCACGAGCTTTATGACGTCCTCTTTAGGGAACACTCTGCCTAAGGGGTTTTGCGGATTACAGAAAAGAAAGAGCTTCGTCTTAGGCGTCACCATTGCCTCCATCATTTCCCAATCCATTCCTGCTACACCCTTTTTTATAGTGTGATTCACAGAAATTAGCTCTAACCCTGCATCCTTATGAACCCCTAAGAATGGTGGGTATATCGGCACACAGGTCATGAGCGCATCTCCAGGCTCTGCAAAAGCCCTCGCAGCGAGAGACAGAGCAGGCACTAGTCCACCTAAATGAACAATGTCATCCTTCCTTATATCAGCACCTTGCTTCTCAGCTAAATACTCAATAATAGCTTCCTCTAGTCCTTCATGTGGAACCGCATAGCCAAAAACGCCATGCTTCACACGCTCCTCAATTGCAGACACCACTTCTGGAGGTGATACGAAGTCCAAATCTGCCACCCAGTAAGGATCTAAGTCTGTCCGCCTATCCCACTTCAGAGAGCCTGTGCCGCGTCTAGGGATGATAGTATCAAAATCGTATTTCATGAGTTAATAAATTGTTCCATTGTAATCGTATGAGATGCACCACAACGCGGACATTGAGCTGTAATAACGGTGTCACCCTGAAAAAGTTTTTCAGGATCATCCTTGTAACCTCGGAGAGCTGGCAGAATGCGATCAGCATTACAACCACAGAAAAATCTGAATTTGCGTGTTTCTAAAACCTTAGTTTCCTCTTCTTCTATAAGCTTAGCTGCCCGCTCCTCGCTCAACGCATCAAACCACTCTTTATCATAATCAGGCTGAGTGGCAAAGAGAACGAATTCTTCATTAGGTAGCTCGAAGCACTTTCCTGGTCTCTGTTCAGACTGCTCATAAAAATGGTTTATCCAATCGAGAGGGTTAGTTCCCTCCACCTCGATGGTAGAAGTTCTTGCCTCAGTCCCAGTAGCTAGCGTCTGAGAATAAAGGAAATTCCGATCCGGTTCACGCACATCCTCTGTAAATACTCTGCCTGTAATAAACTCGTTAACACTCCCTCCTGAAACAAAGAGGTTCGCGCGCGGTGCCCTTAGATTAGCAGTCCATGCTATCGTCTCCTTCCAAGGTCTCGCTACCAGATGAAGAGTAAGGACAGACATCATAGATTTTAACATCAGATCTAAGCGCTCATCATACTTCAGTTTATTTTCCATCAAGTGTAGATAATAGTCCGTATAAATATCTGAGAAAGAGCCTCTCACTACTAATACATTCCTATGTCTCACGAAGATTGACTCGATCTCTGTGAAATCCTCTGCTGGCTTAATCTCCTGCTCTTCAGACATTGTAGAATACATGTCTCATGTTTAGAAATGCGCAACTTTAAAAAATAAGAAGCATTTTCAGAACGTAAAAAAAAGCCCACTAAAGTGAGCTTTTTTGAATAAATAAATTTACCCAGTTATTTCACAACCTGTGACAACCTTAATTCTAGAGAAATATTCTGATCTAAGGAGCCAGCTTCAGAAGTGATCCTCGGAAGATCTATAATCGGCGCAGCTGTAGGTGTAGACTTATAAACTGGAGTTGGAGCTGACAAAGTCGCCTTAGGAAGACTCGGTGTAGTAGTTATCGGGGTAGTAGTTATATCAGAAATGCTAGGCACTGAAGGAATAGACGGCACTTTAGGTTTAGGAAGAGTGGCTGATGATGAACTTTCAGCTTTGACAGTGGGTTTAAAGGTCTCTTGCGCATCAATTTTAGCTAGAATCGCTTCTTCACTTTGCGGCTTAATATAGCTCTTCTTTTTTGGAGAAGAATAATTTGAAGAACTCTTTTTCTTCTTTGCTTTATATGATGAGGTAGTAGACTTTTTTTTGCTATTTACCTGTTTCGTCGGCGTTACAGAGTCGGCGGTCGATAAGTCTTTTGTCGTTTGGCAAGAAACAGCAAAAAACGTGAATAACCCTAAAGTGATTAAAAAAATATTTTTCATACAGGTTCTTAGATTGGCAAAGAGATAATAAATTCACAACAATTTAAAATCTCTAATTTTTTTAGCGAAATGACTCAATAAGAAGAGCGCATTTTTTATATTGTCATCTGAATAAGAAGCGTACATCTGTACCATGACAATTCCTTCATGAAGCCTTTAACTCTAAAAATACTTACTATGACACTATTATTTACTCTCCTCGCTCTAACGAGTTGCTCCGTATTAGGTAATGACAAAAGTCTCCCGGAAGCTCCTACCTCCACTCATAATTCGTCATACGTAAAACCACCATACGCTCCGCAAATAACGAATCAAGTCACTTGGTCCAGTGGACGAAGTGACTTGAAAATTTTAGCAATGACATTTGACGATGGACCTCACCCACAAAACACCCCTCGCTTACTAGACATGCTGAAACAAAGAGGTATCAAAGCAACCTTTTTTACTATAGGGCGTAGTGTGGATCTTTACCCTGCTATTGCTAAACGCATTGTAGATGAAGGGCATGAAATAGGGAACCATACTTACACACATGGAAACCTCTCAAAAATGTCTGAAAGAGGAGTTAGAAAAGAATTAGATAAAGGGAAAGAGGCCATCCTCAGAGCAACTGGTGTTCTCCCACGTATAATGCGCCCACCATATGGAGCTCTCTATAATAACCAACGTCAATGGGTATTGGACGCCTATGGTTATCCTACAATTCTCTGGTCAGTTGACCCAATGGATTGGAAAGACCGCAATGCAAGCATTGTGTCTAACAGATTAATCAGCCGCGCTAGCCCTGGTGGCATCTTATTAGCGCATGATCTTCATAAGACAACAGTAGACGCTATGCCTACTACTTTTGATACACTATTAGCTCAGGGGTATAAATTCGTTACCGTTTCCCAGCTCATACGCCTTACATCACAGGCACAACAATAGCATCTATAGAAGATCCTTAGATAGAAACAAACGTAGCTTCATCGCCAGAAAGTTACTAAAACAGATCTTCCTGTGCTTTCTTTGGCATTGGTGCCCCCACCTTTTCATACGCTATTGGTAATATAACACGTCCTCTAGGGGTACGTTTCATAAAGCCTTGCATGATTAGAAAAGGCTCATGCACCTCTTCTAGAGTAGATGCATCCTCGCCAAGAGCGACGGCAAGGGAACTCAACCCTACCGGTCCTCCATTAAATTTATAAATAGTAGTCTCTAAAATACGCTTATCCATTTCATCTAAGCCATCATCATCAATGTCTATCATCTCCAGGGCGGCAGTAGCTACCGCCCCTGTAATGTTTCCTTTCGCTCTTACTTGAGCGTAATCTCTCACCCAACGCAATAAATTATTAGCTATCCTAGGCGTCCCTCTGGACCTTGTTCCTATCGCGTGAGCCCCTTCCTGATCAATTTCCACCTTAAGTAATTTAGCAGATCTATTAATTATCACGATCAACTCCTTTGCGCTATAGTAACTCAATCTATTGATAAGCCCAAACCTACTTCTCAGAGGAGCTGTGAGCATCCCAGAGCGAGTAGTAGCCGCCACAAGAGTAAATTTCGGCAGATTAAGCTGTATGGATCTTGCAGAAGGTCCTGAGTCTATAATTATATCCAGGCGATAATCTTCCATTGCGGGATAAAGATACTCCTCCACGGATGGGTGCAATCTATGAACTTCGTCAATGAAGAGAACATCTCCCCTTTGTAAATTAGTCAGAATACCTGCGAGGTCTGCTGCTTTTTCTATCTGAGGACCTGATGTAGTATGCATATTTGACCCTGCCACTGTAGCGATAATATTAGATAAAGTCGTTTTCCCAAGTCCTGGAGGACCAGAAAGAAGGATATGCTCTAATACATCATCTCTTTTTTTAGCGGCTTCCACCATGAGGATAAGACGCTCTGTTATTTTCTCCTGCCCGTGAAAATCCTCAAAACCAGGAGGGCGCAAGCTCTGCTCAAAGTTTCCATCATCCGTGGGCATTGAAGGGTTTGGATTAATATCTTCCATGTACTATAAATAAGATACAGAAAAGAGCGCACATGAAACTTAAAAACTAATGATTTTACTTTACAGGTATATTAAGACATGAATAGTCTAAGAATCCTAAAATTTATATCATGAAAGTACTTTCATCTCTAGCCTCTATGAAGCGTCGTCACGCCGCAAGTCAAGTTGTGCGCCGCAAGGGAACGCTCTACGTCATTAATAAAATAGATCCAAGAATGAAAGCTCGCCAAGGCAGAACGAAAGGTACAAAACTTTCTAAGAAAGGCGTTAAGTAAATAACTCTTCTCTTTAAAAAATGAATCCAACCTTAGTGTTGGATTTTTTTTTAGAAACAGCCTCTATACAAAGGCGTCTTCGACATTTTAGCCTAAAAAGAGAAAAAAGTCTCTCAAATCAACAAATATACTAGCAGTTTTTGTAGCCAAGCCATTCCATTTGGTTATAACTCTCTAACCATATTAAACTTCAATCCTCAAAAATAGAAATATCTTACAATCAAATAAACTATGAAAAAAACTAAAATCCTCATCGGACTCGCATGCCTCTCTCTTTGGTCATGTGAAAAAGTAAAAGAAACCGCAGCAGCAGCAGCTGACGCATCAAAAGACGTAGCTAAAGAGTCAGGTAGCACAATCGTAGATAGCGCTAAAGAGGCGGGAGCTGCCGTAATGGATGGTTCTAAAGACCTGAAAACAGCACTTAAAGAAGTAGGTTCCTCTGCTGCTGACACCGTAAAAGAAGGCGCGAAAAGCGCAGGCAACACAACATTAGAAACCGTAAAAGAGGCTGCAGGCCTGACTAAGGAAGGAGCAGACGCACTCATAGAAGGCGCGGAAGAAGCTGGCGACACAATCGAAGGCGAAGCTGAAACTACAGATGACGCTATTATAGACGATGCTCAGTCCGCCGGAGAAACAACCGCTGACGACTCTGGCACTGTTGCAGATGAAGCTGAATCAGCAGGTGATGCGATCGTAGACGACGCTCAGTCTGCTGGCGATTCCGTTGTAGATGGAGCTAAGTCTGCAGGTGGCGCAGTTGCTGACAGTGCAGGTTCTGTTTTAGATGGAGCTAAATCTTTAGGCGGCTCTGCGATAGACGGAGTTAAGTCTGCAGGTAGTGCAGTTACTGGCGGTGCAGGTTCTGTTTTAGATGGAGCTAAATCTTTAGGTGGCTCTGCGATAGACGGAGTTAAGTCTGCAGGTAGTGCAGTGGCTGACGGTGCAGGTTCTGTTGTAGATAGAGCTAAATCTTTAGGTGGCTCTGCGATAGACGGAGTTAAGTCTGCTGGCGATGCAGTTGAAAAAGCTGCTGAGTAATCTCTTTGATAATCATTATAAAAAACGGGCATGTGAAAGCATGCCCGTTTTTTTATCCTCTTTTTTAACTTTAGAGCGCTCGATCACATTCTAAAATAATCTAGTTTTCCCAGTTGACAGAGAACCCTACCCTGCTAACGTCCGCTTCCCTTTTTAGTTAAGAAAGTTAAATTTCTTGCTTGAAAAGTGGACAGGCTCTTGTAGCTCAGCGGTAGAGCGCATCCTTGGTAAGGATGAAGTCGGCAGTTCAAATCTGCTCAAGAGCTCCATCTCAGAACTACGAGAGATTAAACTAACTAAACCAGCATAAACAAATAGCCCAACAAGCTTACATCACTTAACGATATGGCAAAAGAAGCATTCGAAAGAAACAAGCCCCACGTCAACATTGGAACAATTGGACACGTTGACCATGGGAAAACAACACTCACCGCGGCGATCACGAACACGCTTGCTGATTCAGGATTAGCAGAAGCACAAGCATACGATCAAATCGATGGTGCTCCAGAAGAACGTGAACGCGGCATTACAATTTCAACAGCTCACGTAGAGTACGAGACGGAAAAACGTCACTATGCACACGTAGACTGCCCAGGTCACGCCGATTATGTAAAAAACATGATTACAGGCGCTGCCCAAATGGACGGAGCTATCTTAGTTTGTTCAGCTGCAGACGGGCCAATGCCACAAACACGTGAGCACATTCTCCTTGCTCGCCAAGTAGGTGTCCCTGCTCTTGTCGTATTCCTTAATAAGGTAGACCAAGTTGATGATGAAGAGCTTCTCGAGCTAGTTGAAATGGAAGTTCGTGAACTTCTTAGCATGTATGACTTCCCAGGTGATGACATCCCAGTAACAATGGGGTCAGCACTTAAAGCGCTTGAAGGTGACGCAACTCATAAGGAAAACATTCTTAAACTTATGGCTTCTGTTGATGAGTATATTCCTGAGCCAGAGCGCCCTATAGACAAAGATTTCCTTATGCCGATTGAAGATGTCTTCTCTATTGAAGGTCGCGGAACAGTTTGCACTGGACGTATTGAGCGTGGAATCGTTAAGAAGATGGAAGAAGTTGAGGTCGTGGGTATCAGAGACACTCAGAAAACAACTATCACAGACATCGAAATGTTCCGTAAGCTTCTTGATGAAGGACGCGCAGGAGACAACGTAGGACTTCTTGTTCGTGGTCTTAAAAAAGAAGATCTTGAGCGTGGTCAATGTATCGTGAAACCTGGGTCAGTAAACCCGCATACGACTTTCACCGCTGAAGTCTATGTTCTATCAAAAGATGAAGGTGGACGTCACACACCTTTCTTCTCTAACTATCGCCCACAGTTCTACTTCAGAACAACAGACGTAACAGGATCTATCTCTCTTCCTGATGGAGTGGAAATGGTTATGCCTGGAGATAATGTTACACTCACAATCGAGCTCATACAACCAATCGCTATGGAAAAAACTATGCGTTTCGCAATCCGAGAGGGCGGAAGAACGGTAGGAGCCGGTCGTGTAGGAGACATTATTAAATAACACTAAAAGGGCAAGTAAGGCGCATCCGCTTTACTCGCTGGTTTTTGAAAGGGGCAATCTGGCAAAAGTCAGTTGCCCCTTCCTAGCCTCAAAAACTTAAAACTGAATGTAACAAAAGAATTAATATTTAGAAAACTCAATTATATAGGGGCATAGCTCAATTGGTAGAGTAGTGGTTTCCAAAACCATTGGTTGTGGGTTCGAGTCCCTCTGCCCCTGCCACCAAATTCTAAGTAGTCAATAAATACTAATTCTCTCTAAAAATTAAAATGATCAGTAAAGTATCAACATTTCTCGGCGAAGTAAAATCTGAACTCCGCAAGGCATCATGGCCTTGGGAACCATCATCTTCCAATATTAAAGGGTTTAGAAAATATAAGGAGCTCATTGATTCGACAGTAGTCGTCCTTATTTCCATGATCCTACTCGCTGGATTTGTCGCCTTATCTGACATCCTCCTTAAAGAAGCCGTTGGTTTCATTACAATGCTTGGAGGTAAGTAAATCCTATCTAATTTTCACTAAATGCCTACTACTCCAGAACCAAAAAAACAATGGTATGTAGCGCACGTGCTTTCCGGACAGGAAAAAAGCACTGCGAGACGCCTGCAAGAACTCATTGACCGTGAAGAATTAAGTAAGCACATTTTTGAAATCCTTGTTCCTGAAGAAACTGTCTCAGAAGTTAAAAAAGGTGAACGTAAAGAACGCCAAAAAAAGTTCTTCCCAGGATATATCCTTGTAAATATGTATCTTTACGATGAAGAAGGTGGATTAATAGCTGAGACGTGGGACGCTATTAACAACACAGACGGCATCATCGGCTTTGCTGGAACTAAAAACCGCCCTCTTCCTATGCGACAAAAAGAAGTAGAGAGCATGATGAATCAGATCAAGGAGCGCGCGGAAGAAACTCGCCCATCAGTTGTCTTTAATGTCGGAGACTCCGTAAAGGTAACAGATGGACCTTTTGAAGCGCAAACCGGAATTGTTGAGGAAATCGATATGGAAAAAGGCGGAATGCGCGTTTCAGTAACCATTTTCGGACGCTCTACTCCTGTAGACCTCGAGTTCTGGCAAGCAGAAAAAGAATAATAACATAATTTATCACCACATAAACCATGGCAAAAGAAGTAACAAAAATCATTAAACTGCAGATCCCTGCAGGACAGGCAAACCCGTCGCCACCAGTTGGACCAGCACTTGGTCAAGCTAAGGTGAATATTATGGCTTTCTGTAAGGAATTTAACGCGGCTACACAACAAAATGCGGGAGATATTCTTCCTACAGTAATTTCTGTATTTGCAGATAATTCCTTCACCTTCATTACTAAAAAGCCACCATCAGCTATTCTACTTAAGAAAGCTGCTGGTTTAGCATCTGGATCTAGCGAACCTAATAAAATAAAAGTAGGCCGCATCACAAAAGCGAAACTTATGGAAGTAGTAGAAACAAAGCTTCCTGACCTCAATACCAATGACCCAGAGCAAGCAGCTAAAATCCTTGCAGGAACTGCTCGCCAAATGGGACTAGAAATCGAAGGAATGTAAAAACTTAGCGAGATGGATCACCCCATCTCATAATTAAACCCAAACCGCAGGAGATCTCAAGATCGTAGGAACTGCTCAAAACAATGAAAAAAAGAAGTAAAAGATACCAAAAAGCTGCTGAGATGGTGGACGCGGAAGCGACCTACCCTCTCGCTGAAGCCGTAGATAAACTAAAGGCATTCCCCGCTCCAAAGTTTGACCCCACAGTAACGCTAGCCTTTGCTCTAGGCGTTGATCCACGTAAAAGTGATCAAATGATACGAGGAAGCGTTTCTCTCCCTCATGGAACAGGTAAGAATGTTCGCGTTATTGTATTCGCCACTGGAGATGCCGCGAAAGCAGCAACTGATGCAGGTGCTGAAAAAGTAGGTTTAGATGACCTTATTAAAGAAGTGCAAAACGGATTTCTTGACTTTGATGCCGCGATTGCAACTCCTGATGCTATGGCACAAGTGCGTAAGATCGCTCGTGTTTTAGGTCCACGTGGACTGATGCCTAACCCTAAAACGGGAACTGTCACTGATGACACTGCGAAGGCTGTCAATGACGTAAAAGCAGGCCGTGTTGACTATAAAGTAGATAAAGCAGGGAATGTTTCCGCTGGTATTGGGAAAGTATCATTCTCTAAAGAGCAAATTACTGAAAATGCTGAAGCTCTTCTAGATAGTATTGTGAAAGCGAAGCCGTCTTCAACTAAAGGAGTGTATGTGAAAACAGCAACTCTCTCAGCCTCTATGAATCCTGGCATCAGACTCGATCAATCTGCCTATTCAGCAAACGCTATTGCATAACCTTAACTACACTGACTTAGAAAATGAATCCAGATAAACAATACATCGTAGATGAGCTTCTAGAGCGCGTAAATGCATCTCCTTTTGTCATGGTGGTAGATTATACTTCTATGACTGTGCCTCAATTCGCAGAATTCCGTAACCGCTTAAGCGAAAATCAAGCAGAATGTCACGTAGCTAAGAATACTTTCATGAGGAAGACTCTCGAGTTAGCAGAATTACCTGCTCTTGATGATCATCTTAAAGGGCAAACTGCATACATCACTGGTGAAAGTGATGTATGTGCGGCTGCAAAGACTATTAAGAACTTCATTAAGGAGTTTAAGAAGCCAGAAATTAGGGCCGGAATCCTTGATGGCGATCTATTAGACTCTAGTCAAATCACAGCCCTTGCAGATCTTCCATCTCGCGACGAGCTCCTTTCCCAACTCCTTGGTGTTCTTAATGAACCTGCGGCGAAACTTGTCCGCACCATTAACGAACCTGCTGCATCTCTTGCACGTGTTCTCCAAGCAAAAGCGGATAAAGGCGAATAACACAATTTCTCAAGGGTGGAAGAGCTACATAAAATAACTCCCCCACCCTTTTAACATAATCTGAACAGAAGGCTTGCAAGCGGACGCTCTTAAACCAGCTAATGCAACTAGCCCGAACAATGGACCTAACGGTTCCTTGTCGGGGCATCGGCAGATGTCCTGAAATGCCTCAGAGCCCTGAGGTGCGACAATACCAACCCAAAAACATAAAATAATACAATGGCTGATCTAGCAAAAATTGCAGAAGAACTCGGTAAGCTTACTGTCCTCGAGGCAGCAGAGCTTGTGAAACAACTCGAAGAAGAATGGGGCGTATCCGCAGCTGCGGCTGCTGGTCCTGTAATGATGGCACCTGCTGGCGACGCAGGCGGTGCTGCTGAAGAGAAAACTGAATTCGACGTAGTCCTCAAAGGCGACGGCGGCAAGAAAATTCAAGTAATCAAAGCAGTTCGTGGAGTAAAAGCAGGTCTTGGACTTGCTGATGCTAAGAAACTCGTTGAGGAAGCACCAGTTGCTCTCCTTGAAGGTGTTTCTAAAGACGAAGCTGAAGAAGCTAAAAAGCAACTCGAAGAAGCTGGCGCTGAAGTCGAGGTCAAGTAATTCGATATTTCTTTAGTGAGTTTGTGCTTCAATGCGCAAACTCACTTTTTCGCATTCAAATCTCTTAAACAACGAGGATTGAATCCGGAAAAGTAACATTGTTTAGCCAGAAGCTGCCAAACAAAAACATTTCCACCACATATCTCATCAAAAGTGAGAGCCCTTACGATAGGTTAGAGGAAGAAACCGTAGGCTATTCTCCTATGCGCCCCAGAGATTTAACGCTATCACCCAATCACCAGACCCAAAAGGCTGGCAATAACCCAATCAAAACCCACACCAAAAAAAATCAAATGGAACGTCGCAATTTCGGAACCATTAAAGAAGTCATCGATGCACCTAACCTCATCGAGGTGCAATTACAGTCTTACGAGGACTTTTTACAACAGGGAATCGCCTTAGACAAACGAGAAGACTCAGGATTACAAGCAGTCTTCAAAGAAATTTTCCCAATTAAAAGTTATGATGAAGCTATAGAACTTAATTACTCATCATACCGAATAGATGCTCCTAAAATAACTGCTCTAGAAGCCCTTCAAACTGGAGAAACATTCAGTGCCGCACTTTACGTTAACTTTAAACTTAAAGATGAGTCAGGCAACAAAAGCGAGGAAGTTTATATGGGCGAGCTCCCTATGATGACACGTCGTGGAACTTTTGTGATAAACGGTGCAGAGCGTGTGGTAGTATCTCAGCTTCACCGCTCCCCAGGTATCTGTTTCGAGACGTCCGAGCACCTTAATGGAAAAACGCTTCACTCATTCCGCATCATCCCTGACCGTGGATCGTGGTTAGAAGTTCAATTTGATACAAATGACCTCTTATATGTTTATTTAGACCGTCGTCGCCGTCGTCGTAAATTCCTTGCAACTACCTTCATGCGTGTTCTCGGTTTCCCTACGGATCGTGACATTGTTGAAAATTTCTACGACGTTAAGTCTCTCGCTATAAGCGATGATATGGACGAAACAGATCTGAACCACTTCGTGCCTTTTGAAGATGTTCTTGATGGGGAAATAGTTATCGCGCGTAAATATGAGCCTCTTACCATTGGTATCGTCAAGCAACTCGTCTCGTTCGGGCATGCTAAGGTTGATGTTTTAGACGTGCGTGAAGATGAAATCCTCATTAAAACTCTTAAGAAAGACCCTGCATGGGATGAAGAGTCTGCTCTTAAAGATATTTATAAGAAACTCCGTCCTGGAGACCCTCCGACAGCAGGAAACGCTAAGGCTCTTCTTAAGCGCCTTTTCTTTGATCCTAAAAAATATGATCTCACCCGTGTAGGTCGTTATAAAATTAACCAAAAACTTGGTTTAGACATTGATATGAATACTCGTACAATGGTTGAGGAAGACTACCTGAAAGCGTTGCGTTACCTCCTTACGCTTAAAAAAGGTCAAGGTGGTGTCCTCGATGATATTGATCACTTAGGATCACGTCGTATTCGTGCCGTCGGTGAGCTATTAGGAAACCAATGTCGTGTTGGTCTCGCGAGAACTGAGCGTCTCGTAAAAGAGCGCATGACTCTCTTTGATGTGAATATTGAAGGGATGACTCCTCAAAAGCTCATCAATCCTAAAGCGCTTTCTGCAGTAGTTCGTGATTTCTTCGGACGTTCCCAGCTTTCTCAGTTTATGGATCAAACCAATCCACTGGCTGAGTTAACTCACAAGCGACGCCTCTCTGCGCTAGGACCAGGAGGTCTAAATAGAGACCGTGCTGGTTTTGAAGTGCGTGACGTTCACCCATCTCACTATGGTCGTATCTGTCCTATTGAAACTCCGGAGGGACCAAACATTGGTCTTATTAACTCCATGTGTACGTTCGCTCGTATCAACGAGTTCGGATTTATAGAAACTCCATACCGCATCGTTAAAGACGGGAAAGTAACAAATGAGATTGATTACCTTACTGCTGACCAAGAAGAGGGATACCTCATTGCTCAAGCAAGTAACGACATCGATAAAAACGGGAAATTCCTAACCAATACCATTACAGCTCGTGAACAAGGGGAATTCCTAGAATTAGATCCTAAGCGTGTTCACCTCATGGATGTATCACCTAAGCAACTCGTATCTGTAGCCGCTGGTCTTATTCCATTCCTAGAGCATGATGATGCTAACCGTGCTCTGATGGGCGCGAACATGCAACGACAAGGTGTGCCACTCCTTACATCTGAATCTCCTTACGTTGGGACAGGACTAGAAGGTAAAGCGGCACGCGATTCCCGTTCTGTTATCATTGCTGAAGGTGACGGAGTCATTGCCTCAGCATCAGCTGAATACATCGTTGTTTCTAAAGATGGAGAAATGCCCATCTCTGATGAGCAATATCTTTCTGATCCAGGTGAGCTTAAGTCAGATCCAGCAGTCGGGCTATATGTCTATCCTCTACGTAAGTTTATGCGCTCAAACGCAGGAACATGTATTAACCAAAAGCCTATCGTTCTTCGCGGACAAAAGGTAGCTAAAGGAGACGTGCTCGCTGATGGACCTAATACCGAAGACGGTGAATTAGCTTTAGGTAAAAATATTCTCGTAGCCTTTATGCCATGGAACGGCTATAACTTTGAGGATGCCATAGTCATCTCAGAACGTGTCGTAAAAGAAGACGTTTACACTTCTATCCATATTTCTGAATATGAGGTGGCAGCACGTGATACTAAGCTTGGACCTGAAGAAATTACTCGTGATATTCCTAATGTAGGAGAAGAAGCTCTTAAGAACCTTGACCATGATGGTATCGTTCGCGTCGGTGCAGAAGTAAAACCCGGAGACATTCTCGTAGGTAAAATTACGCCAAAATCAGAAACAGAGCTTGCGCCTGAAGAACGCCTTCTCCGCGCTATCTTTGGTGAAAAAGCAGCAGATGTCAAAGACACCTCACTCCGTGTACCATCGGGAACACGCGGGATCGTCCAAGATATTCGCATCTCAGCTCATGGTGGTGTCCGGAGCAACGCAGAAAAAGAAGTAATTGACCCAGCCGAGCTGAAGAAGCAGCTGAAAAAAATTAACGATGACTACAAAAAGAAGAAAGATACACTCACGGAGCAACTCACTGAGAAGCTTTCTGACATTCTTTTAGGGGAGAAAATTCCACTTGATGTTGATAACGCTCAGACGGGTGAGATTATTATCCCAGCTAATCGTAAAATTACGAAAACTCTTTTACGTAAGCTCGCTACTGTTTACGATCACATTGAGATCGACCCCTCACCAATCCGTAACAAGATTATGGAAATCATCAGCTCTTTTGAGAACAGATTCCAAGAGCTTGATAATGATCGTGAGCGTCGCTTAGACCAAATCGAAAGCGGAGATGAAGTAGATCCGGGTATCGTAAAAGAAGTTAAAGTCTTTGTTGCGAAGAAGCGTAAGTTATCTGTCGGAGATAAGATGGCTGGTCGTCACGGAAACAAAGGAGTTGTCTCCATTGTTGTTCCTGAAGAAGATATGCCATACCTCGCAGACGGAACACCTGTTGACATCTGTCTTAACCCACTGGGGGTTCCGTCCCGAATGAACATTGGTCAGGTATTAGAAACACATCTTGGAGTCGCTGCTAAGGCACTAGGCTTTAAGGTCGCCACTCCAATTTTCGACGGTATTAAGGAAGATAAGATTCTAGAATATATGAGTGAAGCTAAGAAAGTAGATGGCTTCACTTGGATCGGAGATGGAAATGACGGCTCTACCTTTGGTAAATCCACTCTCTATGATGGACGCACTGGGGAGCCATTTCACCAGCCGCTCGTTGTCGGTCTTATTTATATGCTAAAACTTGGCCACCTCGTTGCTGATAAGATTCACGCTCGTGCAGTAGGACCATATTCACTTGTTACGCAGCAGCCTCTTGGCGGTAAAGCGCAATACGGTGGTCAGCGCTTTGGAGAGATGGAAGTTTGGGCACTGGAAGCATACGGTGCCGCATATACTCTTCAAGAGCTTCTCACAGTGAAATCAGATGATGTTCACGGAAGGACTCGTATCTATGAAGCAATCGTGAAAGGTGATAACACACTAGAAGCGGGTACTCCTGAATCCTTTAATGTTCTCGTTAAAGAAATGCAGGCACTTGGTCTAGATGTAAAACCTGGACGCAGCACTGATAAGAAAGACAGTCTAGATGATCTCGATTCCCTAGATGATTTCAACCTCGATGACCTCACCATATAATCCATTAATCCCAAACATTAACAAATAACCAATTTAGAATATTATGAGCGTAGATATGAATCTAAAAGAACTCTATGGGGTTGATGATAAGCCTCAAGCATTTGACCAAGTGGGAATCATCCTCGCATCTCCTGATGTGGTCCGTAACTGGTCTCGTGGTGAAGTGCAAAATCCAGAAACAATTAATTACAGAACATTCAAGCCTGAAAAAGGTGGTCTCTTCTGTGAGAGAATCTTCGGTCCAACTCGTGACTGGGAATGTACTTGTGGAAAGTATAAAAGAATTAAGCATAAAGGTGTCACCTGTGACCGATGTGGCGTTGAAGTAACTCTTTCCCGCGTGCGTCGTGAGCGTATGGGGCACATTGAGCTTGCTGTTCCAGTAACACACATTTGGTTCTACAAGTGTATGCCATCTAGACTCGGGCTTATGCTTGATATGAGTGCGCGTCACCTTGAGCGTGTCATCTACTATGAAGATTACATCGTTATCGAACCAGGACAGACGCCTCTTGAAAAAGGTGCACTCCTCACAGAATTAGAAATCCGTGAAGCGGAAGACGAATACGGTGAAGACTCCTTCCGCGCAGGAATGGGGGCAGAAGCAGTCCGAGAACTCCTTGCTAGCATAGAGCTTGCTCCACTCATCACTGAGCTTCAAGACCAGATGGGGCAAACACGCTCTAAGCAAACGAAGAAGAAACTCGCCAAGCGTCTCAAGCTTGCACAAGGATTTGCACAATCTAAGACTCGCCCTGAGTGGATGGTATTAACCACTCTTCCGGTAATTCCACCAGATCTCCGCCCTCTCGTTCCTCTTGAAGGTGGACGGTTTGCTACGTCAGATCTTAACGACCTTTACCGTCGCGTAATTAACCGTAATAACCGTCTTAAAAACCTCATGCAGCTTAAAACGCCTGAGGTCATCATCCGAAACGAGAAGCGCATGCTTCAGGAGGCCGTCGATGCGCTCTTCGATAACGGACGTCATGGTCGTGCGGTAACTGGTGCTGGAAACCGCCCACTAAAGTCTCTTTCTGACATGCTGAAAGGTAAAGGTGGACGTTTCCGCCAAAACCTTCTCGGCAAGCGTGTAGACTACTCTGGACGTTCTGTAATCGTTATTGGTCCTGATCTTAAACTACATCAATGTGGTCTTCCTAAGACGATGGCTCTCACACTTTTTGAGCCATTCATCATTCGTCGCTTAAAAGAGCTCGGTTACTGTCATACAGTTCGTTCTGCTAAGAAAATGATAGATCGCAAAACTGTAGAAGTTTGGGACATCCTTGAAGAAGTCACTAAAGGACATCCAGTTATGCTGAACCGTGCCCCTACTCTTCACCGCCTTTCCATTCAGGCATTTGAGCCTGTTCTCATTGAAGGATCAGCTATTCGTCTTCACCCCCTCACCTGTTCTGCATATAATGCGGACTTTGACGGTGACCAAATGGCGGTGCACGTTCCTCTTTCTATTGAGGCTCAGATGGAAGCGCGTCAGCTCATGCTAGCGCCAAATAACATCTTCTCACCGGCAAGTGGGAAGCCGATCGCTACGCCATCTCAAGATATTATTCTTGGGTCTTACTACCTCTCCTACATTCGTGAGACTACTAAACCAGAAAGCCTCCAAGGGCTGCCTCTCTTTGAGAACCATGTAGATATGGAATACGCTCTTGCTTCTGGAAAAATCGTTTATCAAGATTGGGTTCTTCTGAGAAACCCTGACTTCGGTAAGAAAACGATCTTCGGAAATGCAGATGACCGCGTAATTCTCACCTCTGCTGGACGTGTCATGTTTAATGAAATCTGGCCTGATGAAATCGGCTTCATTAACAAGACTATTGGTAAGAAACAAATGGGTAACCTCATTTGGCGCACATATCAAACCGTCGGTAAGAAGAGAACAGTTATATCACTCGATAAGCTGAAAGCACTCGGCTTTAAAGAAGCGATGTATTCTGGTGCCTCTATTGGAATGGTCGACATGGTCATCCCTGAAGATAAGCCTGAAATTCTTAAAAAGTCTTATGAGGAAGTAGCAACCGTCGAAAAGCAGTTCAAGAACGGCATTATTACCAATGGTGAACGCTATCAACGTGTTATTGATATATGGACACGTGCTACAGATACTCTGTCTAACAAAGTATTTGATACACTTATTCATAACTTCGGGAAACGTGAAGCTAACCCTCTCTTCATGATGGTAGACTCTGGTGCTCGTGGTAATAAAAACCAAATCAAACAGCTCTCTGGAATGCGTGGACTTATGGCTAAGCCTTCTGGTGAGATTATTGAGCGTCCGATTACTTCTAACTTCCGCGAAGGTCTCTCCGTATTAGAATACTTCATCTCTACTCACGGTGCTCGTAAAGGTCTTGCCGATACAGCTCTTAAAACGGCGGACTCTGGATACATGACTCGTAAACTCGTGGATGTCTCTCAAGACGTAATCGTTACTAAAGAAGACTGTAAAACATCAAATGGACTCACAGTATTCTCTCTTGGAGACGATGAAGGATCTATCTCCAGCCGAATCTACGGGCGTGTCGCCGCTGAGAAAATTACCCGCCCTGACGGAGAAGTAATTTGTGAAGTGGATGACCTCCTAGACGAAGAGAAAGCAAACGCGATTGAAGACCTAGGGGTTACGAAAATGATTATTCGTTCTGCGCTTACCTGTGAATCAAACCACGGAATTTGTAGCCGATGCTATGGTCAAAACCTTGCAACTGGTGTAATGGCTAAGCCTGGAGAAGCCGTCGGTATTATTGCAGCACAATCTATTGGTGAGCCAGGAACACAACTTACGATGAGAACCTTCCACTCTGGTGGAGTTGCCTTCGGTGGTGGCTCTAAGCCTCTCTTAGAAGTGAAAAATGATGGTAAACTCGTCTATAATGACATCCGCTGTGTAGAAGATAAAGACGGAAACTACATCGTTCTTAATAAGAATGGATCTCTTTCTGTTCGTGACCATGGCGGTATGGAGCTAGAGAGTCATAAACTCGTCATAGGTGCTTCTATTAAGATTGCAGATGGTGAGATGGTGAAAAAAGGCGCTCAGATTGCCACATGGGATGCTCACGCAGCCCCAGTTATCTCAGAGAAAGCGGGAATCGTGGAATTTAATGACATGATTAATGGAATCACCTACACTCAAGACGCGGAAGGTAGCGACGAGGGACAAGGTGGCTTCACCGTCATCGAGCACAAAGAAGATTTACACCCGCAGATTAAAATCCTTGATGCTAAATCCAAGAAAGTACTCGCTACTTATTCCATTCCAGTCGGCGCACGTCTTTCTGTAAAAGAAAAAGAGAAAGTTACTGGCGGTCAACAGATCGCCCGTACTCCTCGTAAAGCAGAGAGAACGAAGGATATTACTGGTGGACTTCCTAAGATTTCTGAGCTCTTCGAAGCACGTCGACCGAAAGACGCTTGTGTCATCTCTAAGATTGATGGACTTGTATCCTTTGGCGGAACCGTTCGCGGAAAGAAAAAGGTTATCGTTACAAACCAAGAATCTGGAGACTCAGAAGATCACTTAGTCCCTATGGGTAAACACATCATCGTCGCAGAAGATGAGTACATCAAACGTGGTGAGAAGATTACGGAAGGAGCTGTTGCTCCTGAAGACCTTCTAGAGGCTTGTGGTGTTCACGAACTCCAAGAACATCTCGTTAATGAAGTTCAAGCTGTATACCGTGCCCAAGGTGTAGAGATTAATGATAAGCACATTGAGATCATTATCCGCCAAATGCTTCGTAAGGTGAAAATCTCTGATCCAGGTGACTCAGAATTCCTTTGGGGAGACCAGATTGAGCGTTCTACTTTCCGTAAGGCAAACCAAGAGCTGGTCGAGCAAGGTGGTAAGCCTGCCGAAGGTGAGCCGGTCCTTCTTGGAATCACTAAAGCTTCGCTGGAAACAGAATCCTTCATCTCTGCAGCGTCTTTCCAGGACACTACACGTGTTCTTACAGAGGCGGCCACCCTCGGAAAAGTGGATACTCTATTAGGGTTCAAGGAAAACGTTATTATGGGGCACCTCATTCCTGGTGGATCTGGTTTCAGCCTCATGAAAGATGTAGAAGTGGAATTCACGGAAGAAGAGCCGGCTCCACTTCCCAAGCCATCCTTAAATGAAGATTCTGATCTAGAGGATAACATTACATCCTATGGAGAAGCTGCTCCTGCTCCATCATCGCTTAATGATGATGAGGACGCCTCTACAGGGATTGACGCTCTGGACGCTCTCTTAGGCGGTGGTGGTGACATCGATCTAGATATCCCAGCTGACGAGGATGAAGACGACGACGAACCTAAGGAAGAAGCAAAGTCTTCTGAAGGTGAAGAAGTAGCTTAACTCTCAGCGAAGATAATATGGTATCAAACTAAAATCTGCGCCAAAAAACAAAACGCGTCCTAATGGGACGCGTTTTTTTATTTTCATAGCCCATATTTTCCAAAATGCATATTTTGCATTCTAAGAGAAAGCTTATTCAAGAGCCTCTATACAACTCACGCACGAAGTCTTCGTATTGAATGACTTCAAACCTTCCGTCATGATGCTCTACAACTGCAGTGAGTGATTCCACCCAATCACCTGAATTCAGATAGCGAATACCATCTATCATTTCATCAGCTGGAGTATGCACATGTCCACATATGATCCCGTCACACCCTTTCTTAACAGCGTGATCTTTTAGGATTGTTTGATACTTATCTACGAAGGCTACTGTAGATTTAACCTTTGCTTTCACTTGCTTAGAAATGGAATAGTATTCTTTCCCCTGCCAGGCTCTAAAATTATTATATACGCGGTTTACCTTTAAAAGAAGGTCGTATCCGAGCGACCCTAAAAACGCGATCCACTTATGATTTGTAGAGATACTATCAAATCCGTCACCATGCACTACGAGGTATTTCTTGCCATCTAAGCCCTCATGCACCACTTCCTTCATGAGCCTAAAACTTTCAAAAGTAATAGGCAGGAAACGGTCTAAAATGTCATCATGGTTTCCTCTTAAGTATGTGACTTCCACTTGCTCTTTCTCGATTTTGTTGAGAACTGTTCTTAGAAAACGTGTGTGAAGCTTTTTCCATTCTGACCCTCTTTTTAGAGCCCATCCATCAACGATATCTCCATTAAGGTAGAGCTTTTCACACTGTGTATGCTTAAGAAAGTCCACCACTTCTTTCACCTTACTATCTTCTACCCCTAGATGAATATCTGAGATAAAGATACTACGGTAGGAAAACTTTTGAGGTTTCTTTTGAGAAATATTCCTTGAGTTAATAGCGCGACGAGAAAGGTTCTCTAAATCAATCTCAAAGGTATCAATCACTTTAGCCCAAGATAACTCTTCAGCGGTAGAGCGAGCGGCATTTGATACTGCTGTATGGTTCCTTTCTGACGCTATTTCCTGAGCCGCTTTTATAAATGCACCTGCATCACCTAATGCCACCTTATAGCCATTCTCTCCATTCCTAACGAATCTTCCAGGAGCTGCATAATCATAGCTTAAAGTTATATTTCCACTCCCCATAGCTTCCATCACCACGTTTCCGTAAGTTTCTGTTTCACTCGCAAAGAGTAAGATATCAGATGAGGCATAATAGGCAGCTAAGTTTTCACCAGTTTGCATTCCAGCCCAGATCACGTCTGGATAATCCTTTGCTAACGCTTCTCTATCTGGACCATCGCCGACCACAACCATTTTAGTATTTGGTAAAGATTCTTTAATTTTTAGGTACGCCCTAAAAGATACGGGAATGTTTTTTTCTGTAGAAACTCGTCCTACAAATAAGCAGACCAAGTCCTCTTTTTTCGCACCCCATCTATTTCGGAGTGCTTCGTCCCGTTTAGCTGGAGAGAAAAGTTCTGTATCTACTCCTCTTCCTAGCAGACGTACTTCATCAAACCCTTCTTTATGCAACCTTTCCACTACTTCTGGAGAAGGTGCAAAGGTACAAGTAGCCTTACTGTGAACGTTCTTTAAGAACGCAAGGGCTGCTGGCTTAAAACCATCCAATTTATACGTCTCTAGATATTGGTCAAAGTTAGTATGGAAACCTGCGGCCACTGGAATTCCTAGTGTTGCAGCCGCTTTAATCGCGGATAAACCAAGCGGTGTTTCTGTAGCCACATAAATCACATCTGGTCTCTTTTTCTTCCAATGCGTGAAAAGTTTCAATCTACCTGGTAGCCCCATTCTCACTTCCTTATATCCAGGTAATGGAATGGAAGGTAATGGGGTCTCTCCCAGTTGCTTAGGACGATCTGCGGTATGATAAACATGCACTAAATGTCCTTTATCTCTTAAACCGTCGACGAAACGCCCCAGAGTCATGGCTACCCCATTAATGTCTGGAGGAAACGTATCCGTTACGAATTCAATACGCATAAAAAGATTGTTCTTATTGAAAGAGCAGTATCAAATTACTTAACACAAAGATATGCGCAAGGACATTCCAAGAGAGATTGATTGAATTTATTTTTCTACCTAGTATCTTACTACAAATGTATCGCCGTTATTACTTGTTGCTCGTATATTCTGGGCTGTTTATGATCTCCTCACTTTTTGTAGGGTGCTCATATAATAGCTCGGGTAGCATAGACGAAATGGGCGTCTGGAAAAGCGATCTCAAATCAGAAATCCAAGCATTAGGGTACCGGAACTGGATAGTAGTGGCCGATGCCTCTTTCCCTTTTTACAATAGAAAAGGCATTAGAACCGTAGCAGCACCTGTTGAAACACCAGAAGTGATTGCTGAAATCATCTCTACCATTGATGTAACGCAACACGTCAAGCCTCATTTCTACCTCGCTAGAGAACTTCCCGCTGTTAAAAATAATTTAGCTCCTGGCATTAATCAATTCCGTCAAGAGCTTAAGACCTCATTGGCTGGCTATAAGCCGACCGAGCTTGATGAAGCTACTTTAAACCGGCTCTTACAAGGAACCTCTAGCTCCTATGCTGTCCTTGTTATTAAAACTCAAACATCACTCCCCTACAGTGCAGTCTTTATTGAGCTGGATAGCGGTTATTGGGATGGCGACGCTGAGCGCGAGTTACGCCAACAGCTGAATGACAAAGCGTCATCAGCCCCTACGGGACGAGAAAGCGACTCAAACCAGAGCCTCGTCACGTTGTAAAGTTTAAGGCTTTCTGTATGTCCAGTTTCCATAAGAAAGGACTTCCACTTTCACTTTAGTTATCCCTCTTCCGTAGAAACCTAACCTTTTAGCCGAACCTATTGTAACATCGATGATTCGTCCTTTAATATACGGACCACGGTCCGTTATCGTTAAAATCTCTGATTTCCCATTAAAAAGAGAAGTGACCTTTACCTTTGTTCCAAATGGTAAGGTTTTATGAGCGGCTGTATACGCATTATTAGAGAGCGGACGACCACTGGCAGTGGTCGTGTTATTCCCATTTGTTCTCACACTATACCAAGAAGCAGTTCCTGTAATTGTCTTGAGAGAAGATTTTTTCTTTTCCGCTGCCTTCTTTGCCACTTCCTCCGCCTTTTTTTTCTCTTCTAAGGCGATCCGTTCTTTCTCTAATGCCTCTTTAGCAAGCTCAGCCTTCTTAGCTTTAGACTTAAATGGCATTTCTACGGGTAAGTTCACTCCCTCTGATAATGTTTCACAAGAAGGCAACAGACATAGTAGGGCAATAACAAAAATGAATCGCATATTAATTAGTAGAATATCTCTACCACTTTGTGATGGCAAGGCTACAAAAGAATAAATCCAAAGATTATGAAAAATAGAGCTGCTAGAACGCCGCAGATTAAGGCGTATGGCAGTTGAGTGTTTACATGTGAATATGTAGAACACCCAGCTGCTAAAGAGCTAACGATCGTCGTATCACTATAAGGACTGCAGTGATCACCAAAAACCGCACCACTGAATATCGCCGCAACCAGAATAGGAAATAAATTAAGTAGCTCCCCATCAGTTAGCTCACTTGTAAACCCAAAGGCAATCGGAAAAAGAAGCGCCATCGTCCCCCAAGATGTGCCAGTAGTGAAAGAAAGAAGACATCCCAGGAGGAATACCGCGACAGGTAAAAATGAAACTGATAGAGAATCTCCTAACAAATCACTCAAGTGACCTGCTAGGTCATGCTCTTGCAACACTCCCCCGAAAAGCCAAGCACATAAAAGTACACCAAGAGGCATGACCATCTGCCTCATCCCATCAAAGAGAATAGTTACCCTCTCTTTAACCCGTATCTGATAATTCAGCAGGAATATGACAGAGAGGCTTAGAATACTAGATATCATAAAGACCTTAGGTCCACTCCCTCCTCCTAAAGCATTAATTACTTTTCCCAAGCTCACAGGTAGTAGAACTTTTTCTTCAAAAAAGTAATAGAGAATAGGAATACTCAATAAGAGCACCCCCACAGCCAAAAGCGACTTAATCAAGCCAGTTTCTTGAATGGATTTCGCTTCCACTAAACTTTCAACAGGTTTTGCCTTCTTCATAAAGCCGAAGTCTTTTCCAGTAATGCTAAGTAACAGAGCGAGGACAAGAGAGAATAGGCAGTAGAAGTTAAGCGAAATAGATTTTAAAAAAATAGTGTATGGAGAAATTTCAATGCCCCGTTCTAATAAAACGACGCTAATTAAGCCTAACTGCATGGCTATCCAAGTGGAAACAGGAGCTAAACAAGCAATTGAAGAAGATGTCGTGTCTGCTAAGTATGCGAGTTTTTCACGAGAAACCCCCACCCTATCCGCTACGGGTCGCACTAATCTGCCCAGCAATAAACTATTAGCTAACCCATCAAAGAAACACAAAAAGCCAAGCCCTATGACACGTAGTTCAAGCTGCTTCTTAGTCTCCACCTTATGAAAAAAAAATCCAAGTCCTCCACTTGACTGAAGAAGGGAGGCAAAACCTCCTAAGGCAACGGTAAATATAAGAGCTGAATAATGCCATGGGTTAGAAAGTTCTCTCCATACTATATTTCCAAATACGGAGAAAAATCCACTCAAAGACTGGTTTGGTAAAATGAATACGCCAAGAAGAGCTCCAAGTAGTAATGAAATCATCGTCCTTCTGGTAGAAAGAATCAGAAGTAAGGAAAAAAGCACTGGCAGAACTGCCATGATTACAGGTGAGAGGCTCATAGATTCGGTTGAAATTTATGGAGTGCCATACATTTAGCAAATATAAATTTGGCACCGTTATTTATATCATGAGATTTAGCTATTGAAATTTCTAGGAAATCTATCCATTTAATTTATGAATATCTTCATGATCAAATATCTTCTATTTTTATTCCTTCTTCCCTGCGTTGCTCAAGAAAGTAATTCTGAGCGCTTACTACCTGAAAACCCGAGCGGTATTTCCAGCCCTGAGGCAAAAAAGATGAACCCCCTCATTGCTCAAGTAGGGCGCGCGGTCATCACCGAAAAAGAAAAAGAAATGAAGCGTAATGAGAAGCAACGTCTCGCTAACTTAGAAGCTAAAGAAAGAGCTAAAGAAGAAGCTCGGCTTGCAAGAATTGAAGCGCGTAAATCAAGGCCTGCAGAACCACCTGTAGAATGTGAAGGATATAATGGAACTCAGTCCTATAAAATTGAACGTGGTGTAACCCTAGGAAAGATAGGCGCTGAAGTCTATGGGAACTCCGCATACGCTACTCTCGTTTCTATTTTTAATAAAAAGCCTGCTAATAAACTCTTTTTAGGCGAAACTCTTAAAACACCCTCACCTTATGAGATTTTCACAAAACTTGATGGAAAGGCGGTATATGAAAAATACCCATATGCTATAAGAGACTGCCTTTCTATCCATGAGCGATTCAAGAAGCTCACTCCAACAATCCTTGCAGAAAAAAGCGCTGGCAAAGGGTATTCTGACGCTACTAAAAAAGAACTAGATCAAATGATTTGGGAACTTGATCAGGTAAAACGCGACTTTTTTGAGAAAATAGAAGGTATAAATGAATACCCCACAAGTGCTACCACCCAGCTTCACAGTGCATATACAAATCTTCAAAGTATACGAAGAGGGGACCTTGGCACCAATAACCTAAGAATTCAAAGGGTTCATATCTATCTTATCAATGGCTATAGTTATGCCCTTTCTTGGGGACGAGACGGGTTTGTGACACCCAAAAGCGAATGATCGCAATACTTTCTAGAGATGCAGAGCTTTACAGCACGCGCGTCATTAAAAAAGTATTTGAGGAAGCTGAAGAAACAGTCGTTATTTTAGATGCTCTTAAACTTGAAGTGAAAATCGGACAAGGCGTCTTTCTAAAAGGAGAAAAAATTACACCTCGCTTGATCATCCCACGCTTCTCTTCCGCGATATTGCTCGCAGGCCTTGCCGTTATTAGAGAATGGGAAAGGGAAGGAATACCAGTTCTAAATAGCGCAGCAAGCCTTGCTCTCGCTCATGACCAACTCGCCACCCTACAATGCTTAAGCAAAGATAGTCTACCTGTACCTAAAACCTCATTTTGTAGCCAGCCCTCTGATGCTGATACGTTTAACTCATTAGTAGGAACAGATCCAAAAGTCGTTAAACTCCTGAATTCCAGCCAAGGAAAAGGTGTGACCTATTCCCCTGGCAAAAAAACGACTCGCTCTCTCCTGTCTACCCTCGCCACCCTTCACTCCAGTGGTATAACTCAGAAGTTCCACTCCGAAGCTCAAGGAGAAGATTTCAGGTTAATTGTCTTTAAGGGCGAAGTCATAGGAGCTATTAAAAGAACTTCTAGAGAAGGAGAGTTCCGCGCAAATCTACATCAAGGTGGCAGTATTTCTTGCTACCAACCTAGTAAAAAAGAGGCGGCGCTGGCTATCCAAGCATCACAATCCCTAGGGTTAGCTTTCGCTGGAGTAGATCTCATTAATACAGAGAAAGGCACCCTCATTTTAGAAGTGAACGCTTCACCAGGTTTAGAAGGAGTTGAACAAGGAAATGAAGGCAGAATAGCTAGGAGCTTAACTCAGTTACTTTAAGTTAGAGCCTCTTTAATCGTATTCACAAAGGCAGGAATAGTGCTTTCTTTTGATTCTATCTGAGGAGCATACCCATGCTGAGTGAGTGCGTCTGAGGTGATTGGTCCTATACTAGCAATCTGGCACCCCTCAGGAATATCAGGTTGCATAGCGAAGAAATTTTCAGCAGTGGAGGCACTTGTGAAAGTAATGACATCTGCTCCTTCTTCTTGGAAGCGGGTAAAGTTCCCCGTAGGATCATCCGTTACAGGGACGCTTTGATAAGCTAAGCAGATATCCACGATTGCTCCTTGCTTCCCTAACCCCTCAGAAATCACGTCTCGTGACTCCTTCGCTTTAACCCAAAGTATCGTTTGGTTCTCTATTTGCTCATGAGAGAAGGCTTCCACGAGCCCCTCTGCCACATATTTCTTAGGAAGCAAATCCGTGCCTAAGCGGTATTCTGCAATCGCGCTTCGCGTGCCAGGACCAATAGCGGCGATCTTTACACCCCCGATAGAACGTGCATCGGAATACTTTTGGAAGAACTCCTTAAAGAAGCGGTGAACTCCATTTGGACTCGTAAAAATAAGCCAATCATATTTATGCACATCTGCTACAAACTCTAAAAACTGAGGCATATTATCAGGCTCCGTGATTTGAATGGTGGGAATCTCTAGAACATCCGCGCCAATCTCACCCAGAAGCTTACTCATTTGTCCTGCTTGTTGGCGAGTCCGAGTCACCACTATACGCTTTCCGAGAAGAGGACGACTTTCTTCAAACCAGTTAATTTTTTCACGCTCCTTTACCACCTCACCTATCACGGCAACGGCAGGCGACTTAAAATTCGCCTTTATTACGACATCTGCAATAGTGGAAAGCGTGCCCGTAACGGTGCTTTGACGTCCTGTAGTGGCCCAACGAGTTAAAGCGATCGGCGTATTTGGATCCGCTCCCTTGTCCAAGAGCGTGCTACATATCTCCCCCATTCGCTTCACTCCCATTAAGAATACCTTAGTCCCTGGTGTCTTCGCTAGTTGATCATAATCCAAGCTTGTCTCCCCCTTCGTAGGATCTTCATGACCAGTAAACAAGGTCAACATAGAGCAGTGATCTCTATGCGTCACAGGGATACCCGCATACGCTGGTCCTGCGATCGCGGAGGATATACCAGGAACAATCTCATATTGCACCCCTGCTTCTGCTAGCTCTGCGGCTTCCTCTCCCCCGCGTCCAAAAATCATAGGGTCGCCCCCTTTTAGCCTTACCACGGTTTTACCCTCTTGCGTCTTGCGGACGATGAGGTCATTCGTCTCTTCTTGCTTTAAGATATGCTTAGCGGCACGCTTCCCAGCGTTAATCTTTTCACAATGCCCAGGCACCCATGAAAGAAGCTCAGGGTTAGCTAAAGCATCATAAATGAGCACATCTGCTTTTTCCAAACAGGCTTTTGCTTTAAGAGTAACGAGTCCGATGTCTCCGGGGCCTGCACCTACGAGGTAACATATTCCTTGGTTCATAATGAGTAGGGCCTCACACCATACAATGGAGGCAAAAAGTTTTTAGTTGAGTGAGCTTTGAGAAACGAGGTTTAAACGGTTTACGAGGTTCTTTGCTATTTCATCAGGCTCTTCTCCTATTTCTAGTCCTGCCACGGGAACAACTTCACCCTCTTTCCAATATCGGGCTTGGAGCTCTATTTTTCCGTGGTTTATATCTGTTGCCATCGCGGCTATCGGCGTATCACAACTTGCGCCTAGCTGATGCAGAAAAGCGCGCTCCGTTGCACACTCTTTTTCCGTTTTGGAGCAGTTAAGCGGGCTTATAAGAGACTCAAGCTCTTTCAAATGATTCGTAAGACATTCTATAGCTACCACGCCTTGCCCGCCAGCCGGCAGGAACTCATTCACTGGAAGGCTGTGCAGAAAAAGGGAGTCTCCCTCCTCTAGTTTAAGCTTTGACCCAACAGGATAATCTAATCTTTCAAGCCCGGCCGCCGCCAGCATCGTCGCGTCTAAATCAGGGTTTACCGCTGTTTTCTTAAGCCGTGTTGGAACATTCCCTCTAATTTCTACGATCTCAATATCTGGCCGCAACCACTTTAATTGACATTGGCGGCGCACCCCTCCAGTTGCCACTCTCGCTCCTTTTGGAAGCCCATTTATCCCTCCTTTATGCTTAGAAACTAGAACATCTTCTCTAGCCCCCCGAGAAAGAAAGCAAGGTAGAGCGAAACCATCATTCAAAACACTGGGTATATCCTTAAGGCTATGCACCGCAATATGAACACGTTCTTTTGAAAGGGCCTCTTCTAATTCTTTAATAAAGATTCCACGCTGCACTTTTGCTACTTCTGAAACTTTAGCCAAAGAGGTCTTACGGTCTTTATCGCCTATAGTCTCAATGATCTGAATTTCTGTCTCCAGTTCAGGATGAGCTTCTTTTAATAGCCGCTCCACAAGTCGAGCCTGATACAGAGCAAGCGCACTTCCTCTTGTGCCAATAACGAGTGGGTTAAACATACTTTTTACTGCCTCATTTTCTTCAGGACTGCAAATCAAATGTCACCACAATCCATCGCATCTCTCGCGAGAATTCAGGAGGCAAAATTAAAGCTATCAGGCGTGAGAGAAATATCTTCATAAGTTCCCGCTGGAATCTCTAAGAGTTTTTTATCTCCATTAACGATGGAAACATTACCTTTGATAACGACACCTTCTTTAAACTTAACATTGCCTTCCACCGATAAGCTGTGAGCTTCCTTTAAAGATGGGTTACCGAGGGATTCCATTTGCTCTACTAATTTAAAGTTATCGCTAAGCTTTACGACAGGAGGCTCACCATTGCGTTCAGGAATAAGCATTACCCTTCCACTCTCGTGGATCTCATAAGCATCAGAACGAAGACTTAATAAATCTGATGTTTTTTTCACAGGTGCAAATCTACTTCTAGGCACACAAACTGCACTGGCGCCAGGAAAGCAATCAATAGCAGCACCCATAGCCGTCTCCAGCTGATAGACCTCTGGAGTACTAGATTCTCTAGGATTTAAAGTCTTTTTATTAATAATGATTGGTAGAGGCAGAAAGCCGCCATGCTTTTCTACTGTCTCTTTTAAGACATCTAGCCGTAACCATAAATTATTAGTGTTAAAGTATTTATGCTTATTGATGTCTTGGAAGCTCTCTAAATCGCCCTCTTCACATTGAGCGATTTCCCTTAACTGAAGCTGACCGTCTGAATTCCTCATGCACAGGTGTCCTCCTTTACTATCAGCAGGAGTCCTTTTCGTCACCTCCATCAAAAAAGGCAGGTTTGACTCCACAAAGTAGGTGAGTAGCGAAGGCTGAACAGTTGCTCCCAAGTTATCACTGTTAGAAATAAAAGCATATTTCACGCCTTGCTCTAAGAGCTTATCCAGCCAACCAGACCCGTATAGCACGGTGTATATATCGCCATGCCCAGGCGGGCACCATTCAAGCTTAGGGTCAGTATCCCAAGTCGCTGGCTCAAGAGAGCTTTTTAATACCTTAGGACTAAAGTTTTGAAGCATTTCCACTTCACTTTTCTCAGCGTATTCTGGATATTTTTTAAGGAATTCGTTTGTCTCCTCACTTGTATTATAACTATTCATGAGGAGGAACTTCACTGCCTCGCCAGTATTCTTCCTAAGGTAAGCATTTTGCCTAGCGATTAAATCTAAAAAGGTTTGTCCTTCTTTGACCTCTAAAAGGCTTTTAGCTTTTTCAAGCCCCATACCAGTTCCAAGACCTCCATTCAGTTTAATCACTACGGTTTCAGAAAGATATTGAGCATGTTTTTTCTCATCCTTAATTAAGACCTCTTCCATATGAGGAATAGTCTCAGCTGGAGAAATATCTTCTTCTGAGAGGTTGAAGTCTGTCCCTTTTTCCAGAAGATCGTATGCACGTAGGAAGCAGTTAACAGCTGCCTCATTCGCACCTGCTTTCTCCATTTTTATTTTGAAGCGGTTTCTAACCTTCACTTTAAAAATCTATAGTTTGATCTAATCTATGGTAAAGGAACTTCTTATACTTTTATTTATGAGTAAGGCGTAATATTTAAAGCCTACGTATACAATTACAATATCCTCTATCTATCTGATGCCTAGATATATTTAAGCCATACGAGAAACTCCTTATTTCCGTCAGTGCCTGTGATAGGTGAATCCACGAGACCTGCCCATTGCATCCCTAGCTCTTTTGCGTTAAACTCTCTCATTTTATCGATCGCTTTTTGGTGTAGTAGTGGATCTCTAATGATTCCCTTACCGACAGACACCTCTTCTTTAGAGAGCTCGAACTGAGGCTTAATCAGAGCGATCAGATTTCCTTTAGATTTTAAGACCCGCCTCGCGGCTGGCCAAATCTTAGTGAGTGAGATAAAAGAGACATCCATGACTGCGAGATCCACTAGCTCTCCAATATCCTCCATTTCCATGTAACGCGCATTAAACTGCTCCTTCACGACGACACGAGGGTCTATCCTTAGTTTATATACGAGCTGGTTAGTTCCAACATCGACAGCGTGCACTTTTTTCGCTCCCTGCTGTAGAAGGCAGTCTGTAAACCCTCCTGTAGAAGATCCAATATCTATGGCAGTAACGCCCTCAACCCTAATTGGAAAAACCTCTAAAGCCTTTTCTATCTTCAGTCCTGCGCGAGAGACAAATTTTGGTTTGTTTTTTACAGACAGGTCTGCATCCAGCGGAAGCTTGGTGCTAGGTTTAGCGACGCGTTCTGTCCCTTTCATCACTTCACCAGCCATAATAAGGCGCTTAGCCTGCTCCCTTGTATCACAAAGACCCAAGCTTACGAGAAGACTGTCTGCTCGCTCTGATTGTGCCATTACCTTCTCATTCCGCGGTAGCGATCTCTGGGATCGTCCTTATTAGGATCCGAGTCATCCTTATAACCTAAAATGCCGTTTGTGCGTAGATTTTTCACGAAGGTCTTAGCATCATTTTTCACCTCTTTATCCTGAGTAACGGTGCTCAGAAGGCTATCTTCACTATTGAATGATTTCTCTAAGCTCTTACCAACACGGTCATATGTTTTTAAGGTTTCAGGGAGCGCGTTAAGAGTAGGATCTAGCTTCCCTATGCTGTTATTAACCTTCTGGAATGTAGCTCTAGCTTCTAAAACAGTATCTTCCGTCACCTCTAATGTCTTGCTAACTCCAGTCATGGTGTTATTCGCCCCTTTAGCAGTTTTTCTGAATTCTGCCATCGTGAGACGAGCCTCGTCCGCCAAAGGGTGTAACCCATTAGTGAGCTCCTTGAAAGACTGAGAAGCTTCTTTAAGGTTTTCGACCGTGATTCCAATATCTTCAAGCTTATCATCCTCTAAAATTGAATTATTGAGCCTATTTAGAGTTATGTTGAGCTTTTCAGCCACTTCCTTATATTCTTCCAGTGCAGAACTTGTTTTTTTCAGTAAAACTTCTGTCCTATCCTGAACTTCGCCTAGTCCTTTAGGGCTAATTCCTTGAACAAAAGCACCATCCTTGATGAAGGTTTGTGCTGGATTTTTTGGAACCTTAAGATAAATCGCTTTATCACCTAGTAGAGATAGAGAGGTAATTTCAAAACGGGTATTCGTAGGAAGCTTTAAATCTTCACGGATCGTAATGGGAACGATAATTTTATGGGCGTCCGTTAATGTTGGAGCACTATTAATAACACCAACGTTTGCCCCTGCAATGCGAACGATCCCACCCTCAATAATCCCAGAAGCGTCATCAAACTCTACATTTATACTGTATCCCTCCTGGATTTCATTTGTCCCGCCGTATTTAAGAATCATCCAGCCTAGAACTGATAGTCCCGTTAAGAGGAAGACTCCAACAGCAAATAAAGGCACTTTTCGTTTTTTAGACATGATTTTTCATTTGTTTAATATAAAATTGAGATTTTCAAATAGTCTTTCAGCTTTTAATGGTTTTACTACCCTCCTTTTCCCATTCTCCTTCAGATGACTCTCCTTTTAAGAATTTTTTTAATATTGGATCTTCACTCGCAGTAAACTCATCAGGACAACCTTCCCAATAAATTTTCCCACTTTTTAGAAAGGCGATTCTGGAGGCAATACGAAATACGCTCCTTAATTCGTGTGTGATCACTATATTTGTTATATCGTGATCTCTTTCTAAGCGCTTTATAAGGTGGTCTATCACATCAGCGGTCACAGGATCTAAACCTGCATGGGGTTCATCATAAATTACAACTTGGGGCTTATCAACGATCGCTCTGGCAAGAGCCACTCTCTTTCTCATCCCTCCAGATAAGTCAGATGGCATTTTATCTTCTTCTCCCTCTAGAAGCACAATATTAAGAGCCTCTGAGACTCTTTTAGATATTTCCATATCGTCTTTCAGACCTCCTTCTCTTAGAGGGAACGCGACATTTTGCCCAACTGTCATTGAATCAAAAAGGGCTCCACTCTGAAACATGATGCCCATTTTCTTTCTCACAACTGCGAGATCTCTTTCCTTTAAATTAGAAATTTCTTCTCCGTCCACTTTTACAGAGCCTGTATCTCCTATCATAAGCCCCACCATATGCTTAGTCAGGACACTCTTCCCACTTCCTGAGCCACCTAAAAGAACAAGGGTTTCACTTTTATATACATCAATATCAATACCGGTAAGAATTTTTCTATTTCCAAACTCTTTTTTTAAGCCCCTTACTTCAATAATTGGGTCCGGCTTTTGGTTAGGGTTATTCATCTAATAACAGTTAATATAACTATGATATGCGATATACCTTTATAAAAGAGCATATTCATGTAATTTTATTGAAACTTCATTTGCACCTTTATGAAAGATATGGAAGTTTTTAGTAGATATGATCGGCAGTGCCAAAAAACAAGCTTCTTCGCTAAAGTCTTCTTTTAACCTCATCAAAAAAGAGATCGAGCAAGTAGAAGCTATTCTAGCTAAGATTACTGATGACTTCGATCCAGGCGTGGCTCCCTATGTTTCTTATGTATGCGAAACAGAAGGGAAGCGTATTCGACCAGCCCTCGCCTTTCTCGTAGGTGGTGCGGTTGCAGAGCTTAATGACAATCACCTCAATCTAGGCGCCATTTTAGAGCTCATTCATATAGCCTCTCTTGTTCATGATGACATTATCGACGGAGCAGCTGAAAGAAGAAAGGTTCCTACAGCAAATGCTAAATGGGGGGAAGGCATCGCTGTTTTACTAGGAGACGCCCTATTTTCTCATGCTATGAAGCTCTCAACGGATTTTGATGATCTATTTCTCTCAAGGAAAATTTCAGAAGCCGCTAAAGACGTATGCCAAGGCGAGATTTTACAAAGTCAGAGACGGTTTGACTTAACGATGACCAAAAAAGACTACTTTAAACTCATCGAGATGAAAACAGGAGCTCTCTTTGGGGCCGCAACTGGCTTATCTGCTTATATCTCTGGCGCAAGCGAAGAGGAAGTTCAGGAACTTACGAAATTTGGGCTCAACCTAGGCACCGCTTACCAAATTTATGATGACTGCCTTGATATGGTAGGAACTGAAAAGCAATTCGGAAAAACGTTGGGCACAGATCTTGAGAAGGGTAAGCTTACCCTACCTTTACTTTACCTATTAGAAGAGTCCACGGCTTCTAAGCGAGCCAGCCTACAAAAAAGAATCTTGAACCAAGAGCCTTTAGACTTACCTGTTCTTGTAGGAATAGTAGAATACGAAGGAGCCATTACGAGAGCTCTCGATTACTCAGTAGAACTCATAGAGTCTTGTGTTAATCAAGCAAACTTATTGCCCAACGAGAAATACAGTAACGCCCTCTGCTCTGTCTGCGAGTATATGAAAGGACTTTTCTTAGATTTGAGAAATAGTTAATTTTTCTTTAATAACTTCAATGCTTAATATTTTAGGCTTCTATACCACTATTAGAAAAATTTGAATTTAAGCTTCCTTATATAGCTACTTCTAATCTGAAAAATTTTAGAAATCTTGTACATTATTTACTAGGGCATAAAACTTAGGATAGAGGTTTCGTTTATTTTAATCCCCCCATACTCTAATTTTAAATATTAGAGTATGCGTTGTATTCAGTGTGGCTATTTAAAAGACAAAGTAATCGATTCTCGCGTTAGCAAGGACGGAATTAGTATTCGTCGTCGCCGTCAGTGCCTACAGTGTGATTACAGATATACTACTTATGAAAACGTGGAGCGGACAGAGCTGCTAGTCATCAAAAAAAACAAGACACGTGAAAGCTTAAAGCGTGAGAAGTTGCTTCAGGGAATGGTTAAAGCTTGTGAAAAACGCCCTGTCTCCGTCGAGCGCTTAGATCGTGCCGTAGATGAGATGCTCAGTGAGATTCATAAAGATCATAATTCTGAAGTCCCAGCACAGATCATAGGCATGAAAGTGATGAATAAACTTCATGAAATAGATCCCGTTGCCTACATACGATACGTTTCTGTCTATCGTCAGTTCGATAATGTGAAAGAGTTTATCCAAGAAATCCAATCTTTAGAAAACCGCTCTCATAGAGACCGACTCCAAACTAAACTTTTTTCATAATCACCTATTCATAAAGAGATGATTTCACTCACTTCCAAATTACCAGTTCTTCAGGTAGGAGAATACCAACTACATGGCTATGAAACATCATGGATTTTAGCTTCCATTGAAGGCGGGTTAAAAAGCATTGGAATTCAGGATATAAAAATCGCTAAAGATATCTACGAAGGCGTCCTCCACTATTTAGAGAATAATTGCCCCTGGAAGCCATTGAAAATTGAGGATCTCTATAAAAAATTAGAGAAGCTCTTCAGCAAGATAGGTTTCCCACACGTGAAAGGTAAAATCCCAAGAATCAGCCCTCCTATCAACGTGTCTGTTATAGCTCAGTTAGAAAAACTAGACTGCCAGATAGAACTTGCACTATTTAATACCCTACAGTCTGAGATGGAAACTCTTTTAGCTTATGGTGTAAGAGAGGTTGTATTCGATGATGTTATAGAGGCCGTAAATATAATTATCCCCTCAAAAAAGTGGTCTAAAGATTGCGACCTGCTTCATGATGAAATAATAGCTCTCCAAGAAAAATATAATGCCCCTGTCCGAAGAGTTAATGACTTCCGCCCTAAGTGCGAACGAGGTTAAAGGGTAAGAGAGCACCTGTAAAATTATGGACGAAAAATCAATATTTGAAAAAGTTAGAGATCGTGAAATCCCTGCAGATATCATTTATGAAGATGAATTATGTATTTGCTTTAACGATATCGCCCCCCAAGCACCGATGCATGCTCTATTAGTGCCAAAAAAACGAATTCAACGTATAGGATTAGCAAGCACCTCTGACTCTGAAATATTAGGTCATATGATGATTAAGATTCCTGAAATCACAGAATTTCTAGGAATCGCAAAATCTGGCTATCGATTAGTTATAAATAATGGAGAAGATGGCGGAGAAACTGTGCCGCATCTACATATTCATATCCTTGGAGGTAGACCACTTCTCTGGCCTCCAGGTTAAGGGCATCGTTTCAATAATTCTAAATATTGATTACGAAGATAAATTCGTTGCGATAGAGCGACTTTATTGTATTAGCTGTGTGTAACTACGTATGAATTCATTTTCCATTTTCCTTCACCAATTCTCTCGAACTTTCCCCCTCCTAATTGTATTTTTATTAGGAAATATAAACTCTGGTTATTCTGCTGATGTAAAGCCTGCTTACTCCAAGTATGAGAATCCAGAATTAAACCTTTCTTATGATCAATACGCTAAGTTCCCGTCCCCACTCACTAAGTATGAAAAAATAGAAGGCTCTATAGGAGAGAAACTAAAATCTCGGACAAAGGGGAAACTGGGGGCTTTTAATGTTGTGGCTTCTATCATCTTTTTATTAGCGATCATCCATACCTTCCTTGCGGGAATCTTCACGGAAATGGCCTATAAGGAAAAGAAAAAGCATAAGGAACTGATTGAAAAAGAAGGTAGGCGGGCTGTTGACAAACCTGAGGATAATGCAAGAGATGATCAGTCGTTCAATTATCACCTTTTTCACTTTTTAGGAGAGGTAGAAGCTGTTTTTGGTATCTGGGTCGTAGCATTAGCTGGAGCGGTTTTATACTTCTTTGGCTTTCAGCAAGGAGATGTCATGGAAGGAGTAAAACAACTTCAACTCTATCTCGGCAAAGATGTAAACTTCACTGAACCTCTATTCGTTATTGTAATCATGGGAATAGCCGCGACACGACCTGTCGTTCGTTTTGCGGAAAATCTGGTTAATAAAATAGCGGGGCTCTTTGGCGGAAGTGATGCCGCGTGGTGGTTTGCGGCTCTTACCGTCACCCCCATTCTAGGATCTTTTATCACAGAGCCGGCCGCGATGACCATCGCAGCTATGCTTTTAGCTAAAAAGTTTTTTGAAAAGCGCCCGTCACCAAAATTCGCATATGCTACACTAGGGCTTCTTTTTGTGAACATTTCTGTCGGAGGCACTCTCACGCACTTCGCGGCCCCTCCAGTACTTATGGTTGCTTCTAAGTGGCACTGGGGCACAGAATTTATGATGATGAATTTTGGCTGGAAAGCCGTCATTGGTATCTTAGCTGCTAACACCCTCTATTTCTTCTATTTCAAGAAGGAGTTTAGTAACCTTGCTAAGCCTATCTTAGACTCCGCCACTTTAACTGCTCGCAAATGGGAAGAAAGGGAAAACCCTATTCCCCCAATGATTACAATTGTGCACCTTGGCTTCTTAGCTTGGACTGTCGTGATGAGTCATTATCCAGCTCTATTCATCGGAGGGTTCCTCTTTTTTATCGGATTCACTGAAGCGACGGGACACCACCAAAATGATGTCAAAATGCGCACTCCTTTGCTTGTAGGCTTCTTTCTTGCAGCACTCGTGATCCACGGGCGATGCCAAGCATGGTGGATTGAAGTATTGCTAACATCTATCGATAATATCTGGATTCTTATGATTGGATCTACCGTGCTCACCGCCTTTAACGATAATGCAGCTATTACCTTCCTAGCCTCTCAAGCTCCAGGATTAAGCGACATCGCCAAATACGCGGTAGTAGCAGGAGCCGTCACAGGAGGAGGACTTACCGTTATCGCTAATGCTCCAAACCCTGCTGGACAGTCCATCTTAAGTAAGTACTTCAACGGTAGAGTCTCCCCAGCTAAACTCGCTCTCGCTGCAATAATTCCAACTATGATTATGGGAGCGGCCTTTATGCTTCTGCCATCAAAAGGAATGTATAGTGGTGTCCTTCATCACAATGACGAAACTGGTAAGATGCATACTCAGCATGTGATAGGAAGCGAATCTAAAATTGAGGTCGCAAAACACGGAATATTAATTTTGAGTGATTTCACACATGAAAATTAGGTGATAATGTTTACTGGCCTTATAGAATGCATCGGGGAAGTGCTGTCACTTGAAGACAGAGGTGAGCAAGCCCGCCTTGTAGTGTCTGCTCCCTTTTCTACCGAAGTGAAACTTGGGGATTCAGTCGCGGTCAATGGTTGCTGCCTCACAGTAGCTGAATTTAATTCAACAACGCTTTCTTTCGATCTTTTAAAACAAACCCTGAAGGTCACATCTCTCTGTGAGCTTAAAAAAGGATCTCTTGTTAATTTAGAACGCGCCTTGGCTGTAGGTGATCGACTTGGCGGACACTTCGTCCAAGGACATGTCGATTCTGTAGGTAAGGTGATTACCCTTTTAAGAGATGGGCAAGATCATCAATATAAAATTTCCCTCCCATTAGAGATTCACAAATATTGTATTGATAAAGGTGCTCTCTGTATAGACGGCATCTCTCTTACCATTGCCGAGCTTGGCAAAAATACTGCCACATTTTGGATCACTCCTCACACATTTACATCCACCAATTTACGAGATAAAATAGAGGGCGACACGGTAAATCTAGAGGCCGACCTCCTAGCTAAGTATGTAGAAAAGTTACAACTCTCTCACTCTTAGCTCGCCTAGGACAAAGAAAGTTTGCTCGTGCGCTGTCTACGATTAATAAAAGCTAACAATGAAAGCGATAATAAAGCGGCTGAAGATGGCTCAGGAATTTTCAAGGCGAACTGATCAATGTAGCCATTAATTTCGCTGGTGTATCTTCCTGTGTGAGAAACATAACTCGCTGTAGGCTCTCCAGTAATTGGGTTTGTGTTGATGTAAGAGTTTACTCCCAGTAGCGTTAAATCACCACTCCCGTCATCATAGAATAATGGTGCTCCTGAATCCCCAGTTTGTAAGGCTGATTCGTAAGGCGTGTAATTGAAGGGTGGGAACGCGTTGTCATAATCTAGCTCTATATAATCACCAACACCTAAACCTGCATTGTCCTGTTGGATCAAAAAGCTACTAACTAAGTTTGTGCCGTATGCTTGGTCAAAAGTAGCCGCATTTGTTTCAGGTGAACGCCCTGTCATAAATACACCAGTGCCAGAAAGGTAATTACTGGTTGGTGTTGTCATATCGTAAGAAAAAATATTGGTAGTGGCGGGAGCGGGCTCCGTTAAGCATGCCACCCATAGATCAGTCCCTGATATTCTAAACGTATTAGCTGAATCAATTGTTCTCGTGAATGAGTCAGCGGTACTATTGGATGAGCTAAACGTTATGTTTCCTGAAGGAGCGAAATGATTCGCAGAAATAACGGTATTAGGACTAATTAGGGTTGCCCATCGACCATTGGAAGCCTGACCGACGCCCGATAGGTCATATGCATCTAGAATGAAATTAGAATCATTTGTATATCTATCGTTCTCAGCGGCAGTATAATTATCAATAATAATATCTGCATTTGCACTTAAACTAAAAATTACAAATAACAGGGGTAAATTCTTCATATTTATATTGGTAGCACTTGGACTGTGTTTCTCAAGAAATTAATTGTTGGAGTGAAAATAATTGGAAACTTTTGATACAAAAGAGCTTTGCATCAAAATATTAATTCCACGCCTTTTGACCTCCATGCTTTATTAATAATAGCTTCAAGCTCTTTGAAAGATCTCCCATTAAGTAAAACGTTCAACGCCTCCTCTCCTTTCTTGCCGGCCTTCAATGCCTTAAGGAATGCTTGTAAATTTTGGGCTTCGTCCTCGCGCTTTAAATCACAAAAATAGGCAACAAGTAATGCCGCAACCCCATACTTTTCCCCTACCATAATTGTGCGGAATTCATCATAGGACTGTAGCATAAACTCCTTTAAAGCGCCCACTTCTATACGTCTTCCTAAGTTCCGCCCACCATCTCCGTATTTTCCATAAGCGACTACATATGGCTCTATGTAAAAAAGCGCTTTAGACTGCATATATATACCTGAACGATAAGGGGTGTGTGCGATGTATTCAGCTATCCCCTCCGTAAACCAGCCCAGAGCACCATGATTAAAGTATGGGCTATCAGTCAAGCTGTGAACGATCTCATGAGATAGCGTGCTATTACTCCCGTTATAATCGATTGTGTAGCGAGAACCGACCTTCTTAACCCCCACGCTTGTAAGAGGCACAAGGACTACATCCTTACTTCCTAAATACACTCCTGCGCTACCTGGTAACCCTCCACTTAATTGATATTCTTTTTCAGTTTCCACTAAGACTATCTTATGGCGTTCCTTTTCCTGCGTTCTTGAAAATGAGAGAGGAATCTTTTCAAGGTAACGATGAGTGGTTTCAAAATACCAAGCAAATTTTTTAACAAGAGAGCGAGAAAGCTGAACACTGCTCTGAAAGGAGAAATGAGGACTAAGATAAATAAAAGCCCCGTCTTTTGATGCTTCCCTGTCTTCAATTATTTCAAAATCACTTTGTGACACTCTGACATTCGTAGGCCAAGGCGTATCCCAATTTTGCCACCCTACCCCTTCTTGCTCTCTACTTATTTTGCCTGCCTTTCCATTCTTAACGTTTTGCTCTAGAGACTTCGCTCGCAAAAAATTCTGATCTGCCTCAGATAGTTGAAAAAACTTTAAGTTTAGGGTCTTACCCTCTGGCGTCTTCAGCGCAATCTTTTCTCCAATAAGTGAAATCAAGTCCGCCTCAACGGTAGAACCTGATGAACTTGTCCAAGTCCTTGCTTCGCAAAGTTGAAGAATGAAAAAAATAATAAGATAACGCATAGGTATTTTTTTATATTAGAGACTACATAAACAGTAACTCTGGTTGAATTTTGACAACTAAAACTCATTACTTCTTATAGAGTTTCTCTATATCATCTAAATATTTGGCAATATGTCCGCCATCGCTAGATGAACTATTTTCAAGGTCTTTTTTAAGCTTTAAGTATTCATCAAAATCTCCTTCAGAGCTGTCACCTGTTTCTAACTCATACCAATTAAGATAATCAGTAGTTCTCTTTCCTAACTCTAGAAAAATTCCACGCTCAAACTCTAGGCGAGAAAGCATCTCAGCCGCACTCAGCTCCTCCTCATCAGATGTGGTAAAGAAGCTCCAGAATGGCTTCTTTCTTTTCTTTTTTCCTATCACACGCACGAGTGACTGTTGGTAACCTCCAATGAGGGGACGGTATGGGGGGAATGCCTTAGTCTGCAAAAGGCTTAAATTATTCATGACTTCTATAAGTCTAGGATTTCTTACTAAGTTACCATGCTTCTTCATTTCAGAATAACTATCAGGTGAATATCCATATGTTTCGCCATCAGCACCTGTAATACGAATATCCAATATTCTTGCAAGCTCTCGCTCTGTTTCAGAAATCGTATAGAGTTTATCCGCTGTTCTCTCAGACATAATGAGTAATTGTAATGACCACCATTTGGAAAGGCTCGTCTTAGATAGCGTCATATCTGGAAAATGCTTGCTAATGAGCTGTCTCTGTTCGCCACCGTATGTAGGTGCTTCCTTAATCAGTGATAATAACCCTTCCTTTCCTTGAGGTTGATTCAGCAGTGCCATCACTAGCACTCCGCTTGAGACTTGAAAAATTTGATCTGTTTCTCCGTTTTCATCATCCGCATCCACACTAAGTAGTTCTTCAATGGAATAAACTGCTTTCTGTCGAAAGAGGCGTGCGTAGAGAGCTGGTTCATTTGTATTCGTCTTCCATTTAATCGCTTCTCTAACTCCCTTCGTTACCCAAGGTGCGATCTTAAGACTTAATTCATCATCTGAGCTAGGAGTGAACTCTTTCATCCCTATTTCATAGAGAAAAAGCTCCGTTAAAGCTTCCCTTAGATTCTCTTCACTTATTCCCTTGGATAAGTGAACGTCTAAGGTGAGCTTATACTCTCCAGCCAGCTCTGAAAAACCCTTTTTTATCAGTAAAGCTGGGGCACTTCCTCCTTCTTCTCCATATAAGGAGACCTCTACCACATGCTCTTGTGTATTCCCATATAGCCCAAATAATGCATAAAGATCCTTCTTCACATCTATCATTAAACTCAGGATACGAGAGCGAATTTCATTATCATCACCCATTACTACCAGAAGATCAGAAGCGTCTGTTGACGTTTTAGGAAGAACTTTAGATCGAGACTCAGGTGATAGAATCTGGGCTTCTTGGGAGAATAAGACTCCAGAAAATGTGATGGAAATGAATAATATATGCTTCATAGACCACATAAGAAAGCACTAGCTCCTTCTCGCTGGATTAATAATAAGCTCATTTTCCCTTAGCTCAAAGGTTCCAATATATGGAAGGACTTCATTAAGGTTTTCTCTAACCGATTCAGAAAAGGTATCTAGCCACGGAGACAATCTAAAGATTATATTTTTAGGTAACTTGAGCTTCCCAAGGAGTCCCCCTTCAGGAGTTAACGTAGTCGTCACTCTCCCTCTGGAACTTTCTCCTGAAAACACTTTTTGGGTGAGTTCTATTTGGTTTATTCTACCGTATATTTCCCTCTCTAGGCAAAGTGAAAACTCATCAGGGTTCAGATTAAGATAGACACCATTGACGGTAATCCACGGATTTAATGCGTAAGACTGCTGCGCCTGCATTATTCCATTAATATAGCGGTTTAAGCCTGTCTCGCTCAGCTTCACCGCATTTCCAGATGACAAGGTCTCCATCATTTTGTTTAAATAACTTTCATACTCTTTGGGAGACATTACGGGATCCAGATATCCTTCGTAGTCACCTAGACTACGGGGGCTCCACATAAGAGAGACCAACCCCATTGCGAGAAGCAAGAGGACAAGCAATAACCGATTAACGACACGTTGAAATTCCATTTCTTGCCCACACTGTAGAGAATTTTACGCTAGGGATCAATAGATAAAAAATGCTCTCACTTTATTCTTTTCCCCTCGCCTTCCCTACTCTAAATCAGGATTATATATGGCAAATTCAATCGTCGTGGGACTTCAGTGGGGTGATGAGGGTAAAGGTAAAGTGGTGGACTTCCTTACAGAAGAAGCAGACGTTGTAGTCCGTGCGCAAGGCGGGAACAATGCGGGGCACACCGTGATCGCAAACGGAGAAAAATATATTCTCCACCTCATCCCGTCCGGAATCCTCTGGGGTGAGAAGCAATGCGTAATCGGAAATGGCGTCGTTTTAGACCCCATCGGTCTCGTCACTGAGATAGAAAAACTAGAATCTCAGGGGGTGAAGATTTCCGCTGACAACCTAGCGATCTCAAACCGAGCACACGTAGTTCTTCCCTACCACAAGGAATTAGACGAAGCGCGTGAGCTGGCGCGTGGAGACAAAAAAATCGGAACGACCAAGCGAGGCATAGGTCCAACGTATGCAGATAAAGCGAATCGCAATGGACTCCGCTTGGCCGATTTACTTAATAAAGAGGTGGCACTGGAGCTTATTGCCACACGCCTCAAGGATGCGAATGAAGACTTAGCTAAATACGGACTTTCTCAATTCACTGCTGAAGGGGTGCTAGAAAATATTGCCCCTGCCCTAGAAAGACTCAAGCCTCATATTAAAGATACCATCCCGCTTCTGCATGACGCCAGAAAAGCAGGGCAAACCATTCTCTTTGAAGGAGCGCAAGGCTTCTTCCTGGATATAGACTTCGGGACATATCCCTTCGTGACCTCCTCTAGCACCAGCTCAGGCGGGGCGGTCTCAGGATCAGGATTACCACCTCAATCCATCCAAGAAGTGATTGGGGTATGTAAGGCATATACCACACGAGTGGGTTCCGGACCTTTCATCTCAGAAAATAATGACTTTTCTGACTACATGCATAATGAATTAGGTCGTGAATTCGGCGCTACAACAGGACGTGCGCGTCGCTGTGGATGGCTGGATACCGTCCTCCTAAAATTCTCTTGCCTTATCAATGGAGTGACAAAACTCGCTATTACAAATCTTGACGGGCTTGATGAGCGCGAAACGATCGACATCTGCGTTGCTTATGACATTGACGGAGTGCGTCACACTTACCCACCAGCGGAAAGAGATGCATGGAATCGCGCGATTCCTATTTACGAAACACTGCCAGGCTGGAAATGCTCCACGGAGGAATGCACCACATGGGAAAGCCTGCCAGAAAACGCGAGAGCATATCTCTCACGCCTTGCTGAACTGGCGGAGACCAACATCGGCTTTGTCGGAGTGGGACCAGACCGCAAGCAGACGATTGTGGTCTAATTTACGAACTTTTTTTTTAAAGCATCACCGCCACCTGAAAAAGAGCACCAAAGAGCACGAGTAACATCCCTGAAAAGGCGAGGTGTTTATTGAGCTTACTAGGATCTTTACACATAATAACGGCGTTTAGAAGGATCCATGAGAGGACAATAAAGGCGATCTCTAGTCCTACTTTTAAATCCAGCCACCACCAGAGTCCTAGAATTGCTAGTGAACAATGTGCTCCTGACATAAACATGAGGCGTTTATAAAAGGATGACCCAATGCGAACGGTTAAAGTCTTTTTCCCCGTAGAAGTGTCCTCCTCCACATCTCGCAAATTATTAGTAGCGATAAGGAAACAGGAAAGACTACCCACTATTGCCCCTAAAAGTAATGCTTCATAAGACCATTCTCCTGTTTGCACAAAGTAGGTACCCACTACAGCGATAAGCCCAAAAAAAATGAAGACGAACATCTCCCCAAGACCTAAATAAGCGAGGGGAAACTTCCCGCCCGTATATCCGTAAGCGAGGTATAAAGAAGGGATCCCAATAGCAAAAATCACCCAACCTCTCTCCATGATCAGGAAAATAGAAAGGAGGCACGCCAGTCCTAGAAAGATACCTGCCCAAGTGAAAACTGTTTTCCGTGGAACGAGCCCACTTGCCGTTACTCGCTTGGGACCAAGGCGCATCTCTGTATCAGAACCTTTTTGAGCATCGATGGCGTCATTAAAAAGGTTCGTAGCGATCTGAATACAAATCGCCGCCCCTAATGTGCAAGCCATTAAAGTAGGAGACCATTCACCCTTCAAATGATAAGCTAAAGCGCAGCCCACCCAAACTGGCACAATAGCCGCTGGGAGAGTCTTTGGGCGCGCAGCTAAGAAGAGAGCGTTCACGAAGCTAATTAAGGCATCGGAAACTGACGATTAAAGGCGAAGACGCGCTCTTTTAATTCCGCTATGTAATCCGCATCTTTACGGTTCGTAATCCCTTCATGGATGAAGTCTGCCACTTGCTTTATGTCTTTTTCCTTCATTCCCCGTGTCGTTACTGCAGGCGTTCCGATACGGATTCCACCTGGATTCACTGCGCTCCCGCTATCGAACGG
>CALLLS010000045.1 GCA_938008215.1 uncultured Verrucomicrobiales bacterium
TTATAATATAGATCGCCTCCGTTTTCTTATGGCGGTAGATACGAAGGATGCCACCAGGCACTTCTTGCGACTCCGTTTCTTGTAAAATCCGAGAGCGTTCTAGCATGAGGGCTAACACATAGCGGGTATTGTCGGTGGATGAATCATCCTCGGCTGAGAGACGCTCTAGAAGCGATTCCGCCGTTTCTTTATGCAAGGGTTTGTCGCCCTCTATCTTCTCCAGCTTCTTCCACTTAGATTGCCATGAGGAAAAGGGAGCTAATTCCTCCTCTGGTCTTTTCTTCCATCCCTCTTCAGAGTAATCTTTTCTTAGATACCCTCCATCCTCAAACCCTAGAAAAATAGCGGTATGGATGGTATCACCTTCCTTAAAAGGCGCATCCAGCACGGCGCACTTATTCAGCTTACGTGAAAAGTGGTATCGCTCTGGGAGTGCCATATAATGTAAAGACTATTAGGCTTATGTAATGCTTATATAGCCTTAGCCTAGGTTAGTCTCAACCATTCCTAATCAGGAAACCAGACGAATCGTAAATGGATAACGATACGCTACTCCTTCTTTTACTTTTAGGGCGGCCATAACATTAAGGACGACCTGACCGACAACAACCACTGGAAAAAGCAAAGTCCCGATCAACACAAATGATAAGACAAAACATATTATATAAGCTATGCTTACTGTGATCATGAAATTTAAACATTCTTTTGCCTGATCTTCAGCAAACGGCATTTCCCCTTTCTTTATTACCCAAATAATAAGTGGTCCGACGACCCCAGCAATGATCGCCGACAAATGAGAAAATAAAGCCCAATCTAGTTCATTTTTGGTAGGATCAGAGCTGTTTGGCTCGATAGTATTGTTTTCTTGTTCCATAACGAAAAAGATTAAAAATTGAAAAGGTTGAATTGCAAGGGTAAACCAATAAATAGCAATTCAGACGTTTGCTCTATGCACGCCCTACATAGGTCTTATCATCGGTATTAACCTTGATAGAATCGCCTTGGTTCACAAAGAGAGGAACCTGCACCATTAGCCCTGTTTCTAGAGTTGCTGGCTTAGATGGGTTATTAGCGGTATCTCCTTTTATCCCTTCAGAGGATTCCGTGATCTTAAGCTCCACTATAGGAGGAACCGTCACAGCAATGGCATTCCCCTCGATAAACAAAACTTCTACTTCCAGCCCCTCTTTTAGGAAATCTTTTGATTCAGCCACCAGTTCCTCATTAAGCGTAATGGTCTCATACGTCGTTAAGTCCATAAAGTTATATCCTGATGGGTCAGAGTAAGAATACTCTAGCTTTTGGCGATCTGTAGGGACTACTTCGACTTTATCACTAGAAGCGTAACGGATCGCTTTTTGCTTACCACTACTGACGGAGCGCACGGTAGCCATAATCAGAGCATTTCCCTTTCCTGGTGTTCGGTGATCTAACCCCTGAACGATCCCTAAATCCCCATCATATTTGATGCACTGCCCCTTCTTCAAATTTGTCGCTACTACTGCCATATCGTTAAAATTGTCACTTCGTTTAGTCTGCTACGCTGGCAAAGGTCAAAAAGAAAGTTTAGGGGACTGCGAGAAACCATCTTTTACGATCCATATGAAATCTATTGATATTCTCATGTCTTTAAAAAAGAGAATGTGTTTTTGTCCTTCGGGTTACTTCACCTTTATATCAGAAGGCTCGTAAATCGTTTAAACCTAGTTTTCAGAAGTCCCCTTAAAGCTCGTCATAGAATACGAAGGAGAACCCTTCTTCCTTTGCCCATGTCAAAAACTCATCCACCGCGCCAGGGAGCCAGCTTTTATCAATTTCATACCCATCGCCTTGAATATAACGCATTTCATGAAGCACCATTGCACCGCCTCCCCTCTTCACTAGTTTCTCTTTCAGCCTCTTCATGAGCTTCTGAGAGCCCTCCTTACCCACGGCTGGGTCATGAATGTAAGTAGTTACGTAGGCATACTTAAACCCCTTCTCTTCCACCATCTTCTTCACAGGAGAAGTAATGACCCCGAATGGAGGGCGGAAGTAATGCATCTCATGCACTTTTTGGGTAGGAAGACCCTTAACAAATTCTGCATACTCATCCACCTCCTTAGAAAGCAGATCGTAACTGGAGAGCACCTTGGCATTGTGGGAAATAGTGTGCTGTCCCAGCTGATGCCCTTCGTTTAAAGCGCGCGTCACAATCTCTGGGTGCATCTTAGCATTTACACCCACGTAGCAAAACATGACCTTCACATCGTGCTTCTTTAAGACATCCAATAACTCGATGGAGGTTACCTTGGAAGGTCCGTCATCAAAGGTTAAGACGATCCTCTTATCCCCCCTCGGTGGAGCGGAGGGCTCCAGAACCGTGCAGCTAAATGTCAATAAGAGCGTCAGGGAAACGAGTAATGTAATTGAAAACAGAAGCTTCTTCTTCATAAGGAGGTTTTATCAGCTGTCCGGCTGCATTTAAAATTGAAAATAGTGAGGAGTTCATTGCTTCAAGCAATTTATAGGGTGGTTCCTCACCCTATTCTTACGTAAGAGTCACCTTCCTGAGAAGCGTTAAATATTCATCTGTAGGCATTTCATATCCACCGAACATTTTTAAATGGTCAGTTAACCACTGCGTATCCAGAAGCTGCACCCCCTCTTCTCTGAGCCTTTCCACAAGGCTCACCATCGCTATCTTACTAGCGTCTGTTTTTCTACTAAACATAGATTCTCCGAAAAAGGCTTTACCATATTGAACGCCATAGAGACCTCCCTGTAACCCTTCATCATCCCAACACTCTACTGAATGCGCGTAACCTAATTCGTGCAACAGACAATACGACCGGATAATCTTTTCATCGATCCAAGTTTCCTCTCGCTGTCCACAAGCACGCATTACACCTTCGAAGTCTGCATCAAACCTAATTTCAAATGGCTTCTTTTTCAAAGCCTTTTTTAAACCTCTGTTAATATGAAACCGTTCATCGAGAGGTATGATCCCACGCTTTTCAGGGCTAAACCATAAGATTTCGCCGTCATCAGCCATTGGAAAGATTCCTTGCAAGTATCCAGAGAGAAGAAAATTAGGGTCTATAATTTCAGCATTTTCCTCAGGAGCCTCACTCATGGCCTCAAACATACCATGCGTTGCCCGCAAGAATCAAGTCTTGCCCACTCTGACAGTCCTTAGCGATTTGGCTCTTCAGCTCACCTAGCCCACTAAACTTTTGTTCTTCGCGAATATGCATTCCGATCTCCACTTCTAGTTCTAAATCATAGAGGTCATCTGAAAAATCAAAAAAGTGGACTTCAAAACATCGCCTATTTTCGCCACTCACAGTAGGTCTCACTCCCAGGTTTGCCACTCCAGTGAGAAGCCTTCCTTCATGTTCTGATTTCACAGCATACACTCCATTCGGAGGTAAGAGCTCGTTTTGGGTATCAATATTTGCGGTTGGAAAGCCGATCTCCGTTCCTAGCTGATCCCCCTTCACAACTTTTCCAAATAAGGAGTATGCTCTTCCAAGCATTTCCGCGGCCGACCGTAAGTTTCCATCACGAACGCATTGCCTGATTCTAGTACTGCTAATACGTTCCTGGTTATGAATAATAGGGGCGATAGCAGAGAGCGCGATCTGCCTTTCCTGACAATAGGACTTAAGGAACTCTAAGCGCCCCTCCCTCCCCTTTCCAAATTTCCAATCTTCACCAATAGAGATATGAGCTAGCTTTCCGCTATCTGAGATAAGGTCTAAAAACTCTTTCGCGGTGCACCTTGCAAAATCTTTATCAAAAGGAATGACGAGAAGATACTCTACTCCTAAGTCAGAAAGGAGCTGAATCTTATGCTTAATTGTTGCGAGAATTCTCTGTGGCGCACGATCAGGCATGAGAACCTGCATGGGAAAGGGATCAAAGGTCAGCACTCCTGATAGTTCTCCATTCTTCTTTGCTTCAGCTACCGCCTTCTTAATGACTTCCTGATGTCCTTTATGAACACCATCAAAGACACCCATTGCGAGATGCACTCGCCTTGGTAACTCTGAAAGTGAAGAAATATCAGCTGAAACTATCATAAAATGCGTTAGGCAGAGATAGCCTCATCTAATCCCGACCTAATAAGCTCTAAAGCTTCACTCACTTCTGCTTCACTTACATTGAGTGGAGGAAGAAGGCGAATAACAGAAGGTCCAGCAGGAGGAATGAGGAGTCCCTTACCAGCGAGTATATTACATAAGTGAATAGATGCCGTCACATCCTTAGGAGTATTTATTTCATTCTCATTTAGACCTATTCCTAAGAGTAACCCCACACCTCTCAGCTCCTTCACAGCAGGATGATTCCAGCTTTTAATCTCTCTGCGAATCTGCTTTTCTCTCGCCACCACATTCTCCTTCAAATTCTGCTCAATAATTTCACTTAGAACAGCAAGTGATACCGCACATGCAAGAGGGTTCCCGCCATAAGTAGAGCCATGAGAGCCTGGTCCAAGAACACTAGAAAGAGGCTTACCGTTTGTCTGCTTATCGGTAACCCAAAACCCACCAATTGGAAAGCCACCTCCCATTCCTTTCGCCCAAGAGATAGCATCTGGTTTCAGTGAATCATGAAATGCTCGCCATCCCATGAGGTGCCCAGTCCTTCCAAACCCGCACTGCACCTCGTCTATAAGCAAGAGTAAATCATGCTCTTCGCACAGTTTCTCAATAGTGCAGAGGAAATTTGAAGTAGCAGAGTTAATCCCACCTTCTCCTTGGATCGGCTCTAACATGATGGCTACCGTTCTGTCTCCGATCGCATTTTCTAAAGCATGCTCATCATTGTATGGAAGGTGCGTAAACCCTGATAAAAGAGGGGCGAAGCCTTGCTGAATTTTTTTCTGCCCCGTCGCAGACATGGCACCAATCGTTCTTCCGTGAAATGATTGGTTAAAGGTGAGAATCTCAAACCGTGATTCCCCTTTTTCATTTGGTCTTTCATGCCCATACTTGCGGGCAAGTTTTATCATCCCGTCATTCGCTTCAGCGCCTGAATTAGAGAAGAACATTTTACCTGGAATTTTAACACACTGTTCTGTAATCAGCTCTGCGAGGTCCGCTTGCCCTGTAATTTGATATAAATTGGAGCAATGCATCAGCTTTTCTGACTGCTCCTTAATTGCCTTTAGCATTCTAGGGTGAGCATGCCCCAAAGAACATACAGCTATTCCATTGCAGAAGTCTAAATACCTCTTCCCATCTGTGTCCCAAAGCTCCGTGCCCCGTGCATGAGAAGGCTCGATTGGAAATCTCCCGTAAGTAGGAAGCACGTATTGCGATAATTTTTCAGAGGTCGTCATGATGGTCTTAAAAAATGCAGTTTAAGAAGATTAAGAATCGTCCTATATGTGCTGAACTCTCTGCAAAGATCAACTCATATATTTACCGTTTCTTTCCTCAAAAATTTTTGCAGAAATAGTTCTTGTCATCATTCACACACACCGCCATGGAATGCCTTTAGAACTAAATTCCTACTTATTTTATGTCATTCCCTGATCCTGCATCGACAAAAGAAATCAGCTTTACAGAAGTCTCTACCATTATCGAAAACGCTGAGGAAAACTTTTTACTCATTGATTGTAGAGAACCTGATGAATTTGAAATTTGTAGTATTGAAGGAGCTGATCTCGTCCCCCTATCAAACTTTGACATGGAAGTGGAAACGCTTTTTGCAGATGAAGGAGAATCTGCAGTAGTTTATTGCCACCATGGAGGGCGCTCATTAAAAGCAGTAGATTGGCTTCGGTCTAAAGGGTATACCAATACCTTCTCACTGAAAGGTGGAATAGATCTCTGGGCACAAGAAGTGGACACAGAGTTACCACGATATTAAGCTCTGGTCCTCACTTAATTGTAAAACTTCTACCTCTGTTATTTTCCCACGCTTTAGTGGCAGATTTAAATAACGCACTCAACTGCGGTAGAGTTTTAATCTGATATTCCACCGTTTTTGCATGAGTCGTCACAGGGTGCTTTTTAAAGACTGGCTTGAAAATCATTTTTCACAAAACGCGACATTTTATATAAGCGGAGGATTCATCGAATCCTCCCTACCGCTTCGCCATATAATACAAGCAAAATGGGTAGGGCGGTTTTGATAAAACCGCCGTTTCTAAGGGAGGCTTTACAGTAGTATGTTTTTGTCGTGTAGTGTGATCATTTTTGTAAAAATCGCTTTATATCAGCCAATGGGAGGCAATTAATAACATCTGCCTTTGTGAGCCACCCTTTACGCGCCCACTTAATACCAAAGGCTAAATTTTGGAAACCATTCACGCTGTGCGCATCTGGATTAATAGAGGTCTTCACCCCCTTTTCCGCCGCCCTTCTCCACCAGCGCCAATCCATATCCGCTCTCATGTAAGAGCAATTTAGCTCAATAATCGTGCCTGTTTCTGCCGCACAATCGATAATCTTTTCCAAGTTAATAGGGTATGGATCACGTCGCAAAAGCAAGCGACCTGTAGAGTGTCCCAGCATCGTGACGTGAGGGTTTTCTAATGCTCGAATCACCCGCTTAGTCATTGTCTCCTCATCTTGATTTAGAGGTTGGTGCACAGATGCCACACAATAGTCTAACTCCGCCAAAAGCTCATCACCAAAGTCTAAAGAACCATCCTTGAGAATATCCACCTCAGAGCCAGAAAAGAGATGCAGATCCACCTCTTCATTTTGAAACTTTGTGTTCAGCTCCTGAATTTCTGCAATCTGATTTCGTAAGCGTTCTTCACTTAGACCATTCGCTTGGAAAGAAGACTTACTATGATCCGCTATTCCTAGATATTGTAGTCCACAATCATGCGCCGCCAGCGCCATCTCTTCTAGCGTATTACTTCCATCTGATGCGGTAGTATGGTTATGAAAGGTTCCTCGGAGATTCTCTAGCATTACTAAATCTGGTAACTCCCCCTTCTCTGCGGCCTCTATCTCACCTCTATTTTCACGCAGTTCAGGCTCGATCAATGGCAACCCCAGCGCAGCATAGATACCCCTTTCTTCATACACTTCTGGAACCTCTGCCTCTTTCCCTTCTATTATTGTGAACCCATACTCATTGAGAGAGAGACCTTTATCGCGGGCACGAGAACGAAGCACCACATTATGCTCCTTACTCCCTGTGAAGTATTGCTGAGCGAAGGGATACTGCGTATTAGATACTGCTCTGAGATCGCATTGCAGTCCTTTTTCGGTAGCGACGATAGAAGCTTTTGTGTCACCACAAGCGATAACCTCTACTACCTCTGGGAAGGTTGTGAAAAATGCCGTGAGTTGCGCTGGTGATTTAGTGGCAACGAGAAAATCTAAATCATGTGAAGTCTCTTTCCCCCGCCTAAATGACCCGCATATGCACGCTTGTGAAACTTCTGGGTGTTCCTTTAGGCGCTCTAGGAGGACCTGTGCTAGCCCTGCGATAGCTCCATGGCAAAATTGCCCATCATATTTCTCTCTCGCATCTATCGCCTTTAAGATATTCTCCACCGTCTTTTTACCGAAACCAGACAGCACCGAAACCCTTTCCTCTTCGCACGCTTTTTTAAGAGCGGGAATGGAATCTATTCCTAGGGATTCATATAAAGCTTTAATTTTTTTCGCCCCTAAACCCTGTAGTTCAAAAAGATCGAAAAGGGTCTCAGGAAATTGAGCCTTAAGGTTTTGGTAAAAGCTCATTTCACCAGTACTCGCTAACTCATGGAGCTTTGACTGTAGTGCGTCCCCTAGCCCCTTAATCCCTTTTAGATCATTGTCTTTTGCACGAGAAACGATATCACCTTCAAAATTTCTCACCACTTCTGCACCGTTCTGATACGCACGAATCTTAAATGGGTTCTCGCCCTGCAACTCTAGTAATAAAACTATCTCCTCTAAAACATCAATGAGTGTATCACGCGTAATTTCAGGCATATTAGTTACGTAAGCATGAATGCATTATATGACAAGTGTTTCGAGATCGAACTCTTTCTCTAAAGCCATCAGGTATAACGTTATACGCTAGGTATAGGGAAAACTATTTACACTAAGTTATATGATCCTACTGTTATCCAAAAAATGAATCAATACGAAGCAAAGATCTTCGAGGATCGATACTGGCACACGTCCCGGTTCTCCAACAAGTTTCATATTATCTACGCAATGATGTGCGGGGGCTGTATTCTCGCAGGAGTCCTCCAGTTCCAGAAACTGTGGATTCTAGTATTACTTGCGCTGCTCTGTTAACCCTTGATGTACGTCAAGCTCTTCTCAAAGTGGACTCCTGAGTATCTGTTGAGCAAAATTCGAGACTCCGATGAAGAGGTTTTTGGTAGAGTCGAAGGCGTCCAAGCGATCTTCGGATTGCATCAGGTCAACTACAGCTATTCATTAAATGGAAAGAAGATGGTAGGGTTTGATACGATTCCGAGTTCTAGAATAGGGACCTTGCACAACGGAGATGAGATCCTCGTCAACTACTCTAGGTCTGAACCGAGACTATCCATGATCAGATTTGGAGAACAAGCGGATGGTTGCAACCAGATACAGCGTTAGAGTTTTCTGTATAAGGGAGGGGGGCGGGCAGAGAAACTTGGCTTTTGAGAGATCCAAGATTTTCTCTGTGACGACGGAGGATTCATCGAATCCGCCCTACCATCACATTTACTCGTTAGTCTTGATGTTTGTTTATACCATACGGTAGGGCTGATTTGATAAATCAGCCGTATTTGTATAGCGTATAGCGGGTTAGATAGAATAAGAAAGGATTGAGATCGCTCCAGCGGTTTTACAATAAGGAAAATTGTTTACAACTAGTCAGATGATTCTACTTTTCATGCTTAATCTTTAGATTGAATGAGTAACTCCAAAATTACAATCCTTGCATGTGGTGGCACCATAGACAAAATTTATTTTGATGCCAAATCAGATTATCAGATTGGAGAACCGCAAATTCAAACAATACTGCGTGAATCAAATGTATGCGTAGATTACGTTGTTACTTCAGTTGTCCGTAAAGACAGTTTAGAAATGACAGATCAGGATAGAGACGATTTATGCACTGCGGTAGAGAAAGCAGGTTCAAATCGTATTCTTATCACACATGGCACTGACACAATGATTGAAACCGCCAAGTATTTAAAAAAGTTTACAGACAAAACTATCGTTTTGACTGGCTCAATGGAGCCTGCACGTTTTAGGAATACAGATGCTCACTTTAATATCGGTGGGGGCTTAATCGCTGTGCAAACACTATCGGCTGGGGTCTATATAGTAATGAACAGTAAAGTTTTTAATCCTGATTTAATAAGAAAGAATGTTGGCGATAGTATTTTTGAACAAATACCATAATCCGCATATAATGAATACCTACACTATCTGAGAGTTAGTCATAGACATAAACGATCGATAAATCCAACACTTGTCTAAAATCGCACCCGTGCACTGTTATTGTGTTGAACCTTCCTTAAATTTTCTATCATGTAGCGTTTAATGACTACAATAGCCACGCAAGATCTCTCTCCATTTTATATTTGTGGCTCCACCGCTACTGGAAAATCTTCTATTGCACTGGAATTAGCAGAAGAACTGAATGGTGAGATCATTAATGCGGATGCTTACCAGATTTACAAAGGACTAGAGATTATCTCCGCGTGCCCTAGTAAGGAGAATTTGGAAAAGGCCCCGCACCACCTTTACTCTAGTCTCCCTCTCGATGTGGAGATGAACGCGATGCTTTACCGTGAGATGGCTCTACCCCTCATTAAGGACATCCAAGAGAGAGGAAAAGTGCCACTCGTCACGGGAGGAAGCGGAATGTATCTGAAATTCCTCACACACGGTCCTTCTCCTATACCCGCTGCCGATCCAGAATTGAGAAAAATCTTAGAAGAACGTGAACTGGTTGACCTCCTCGCGGAACTCAAAGAAAAAGATCCCGAAGTGCTTACGACCTTTCCTCCTGAGAATAAGCGCTACGTCGTTCGCGCTCTAGAGATTTGTCTCATGACTGGAAAAAAAGCCTCTGAACTAAAAGCGGATTGGAACACCCTCCCAACTCCGCCTCCACGCGGCACCCTCATTGCTCGCGCTAAGGAAGAAACTCTTCTTGCGATTGAAAAACGCGCCGATGAAATGCTCTCTAGTGGAGCGATCGAGGAAGTAAATGCTCTCCCTACGGATGATGAAATGCCAACCGCATGTAAAGCGATCGGGATTAAAGAAATTCGCGCTCATCTCGCTGGCGAACTCACCTTAGAAGAATGCCGAAGAAACATCATCATTTCTACGCGCCAATATGCTAAACGCCAGCGCACTTGGTTTAACAAAGAAACCTGGCTTACCCCGCATGCAGGAAACACGTATGATCCTGCAGAGTAACTTTACTTACGCCTCCAAACGGTCACTTGAGAGACTGTCCACTGAAACTTCCGTGCGGTTTCCCGAATTAAAAAGGGTTCGTTTGTTTCTTTTTCAAGGGTGAAGTGTTCGCTCATTTCTTTCTTTAGCCAATCTAGGGTCTCCCCTTTTGGGAAATTTTCTGGCGGAGTAAACTCTTCCAACCATGTACAGGGTGTAGCGAGCACGACGCGCCCGCCTTCATTAACGAGACTAGGTAGGCGATCCAAAAACTTCTTTGGCTCAGGAAGCCTACAGATCAGATTAGCTGCTAGCACACGATCAAAGGTTCCTAAAACTTGCGGTATTACCATCGCGTCCCCTTGCATAAAGCTAATACGTGACGAATCGCCACTAGTGGGCTTTCTGAGAGTCACTTCATCTTTAACATTCCCTTCTATGAGACGAGAAACGGTCACCTCCTTATTTTCCGCAAGCTCCGCAGCGGCCTCCACAAAAGCGAGCGAGTAATCTATGGAAATCACCTCCTCTGCTATCTCCGAGAGCGTATAAGATGACCTTCCTACAGCTGCACCTACATCTAAGGCTCGCGCCACTTTTTCTGTGCCTACATGACGTGCCACTCTTTCTGGAAATCCTACCGCCTCACTTGGACCACCAGCCCAGCCTAAAACATCATCAGCGGTACCGTAATGAAAGAGAAGATACTCATCCACCAGCTTACGCGTCTCGTAAATATTATCGTTCATAATCACCCTTACTTCCTTTGTGAGCTGAAAGCACCCAAAAGTTTTTCTTTTTTATTTCTTCTTATGAGTCTTACTTTCTTGGTTGTCTCCAATATATGTCAAAAGTCTTAGATCCAGCTAAAGAATTACGCTTCACAAGGTCTGCCCAAGCGGTGTTCTTTGCTATCATTGGCTCCATTTTGCTCACCATCGGAGTCACGCTCCTATTGGTTATCTACACTGTTCATACAAATGACCATTTAGATAACTTACCTTTCCCCATGTGGTTAATCTTTTCACCTTGGATTCCTATGATCCCATGCTTTTGGGTGTGCTATCATTGCGCTAAATACCCCTACCTTATCTTTAGCCCTATCGGCATAGAGGTCTTCCCTTTTTGGAAACCAATAAAGAACTTCAATCTTATAGAATGGGGTTTAGTTCGCCTCGTAGACTTTGAGACATCTCGCATGACCCTTCATTTCACGGAAGAAAAAACTTCTGGGGTAGTTCTCTCTCTCTCTCCTTTAAGTAAGAATTCACGTATCCTCTTGAAGCGCGCTCTGGAGGGCGTTATGGATCAGCGGAAAGTTAAGAAATGAAACCACACTCTAGACAAATTTTATCGGTTCAAGATGCTTATGGCGATCAAGGTTGGCACGCAGAACTCATTGAGGGGCAAGACGTCATCAAATCTGTTTTTGAGGCACACCACACTCAGGTGGAAGTCATCGCGCAAGCATATGTTCCATTAAATGCGCTCTCTATTATCTCTGAGTGCCCTATGGATATTCCACACACGCATTTCGCGATCGCTATGGAACTCTTTATGAGAGCCAATAAGCAACTGAACCTCGGTAACCTAGAATATGATTTAGACCGCAAGTGCATTATCTTTCGCATTAGTAATGTCTTTGATCGTGAGGTTTACGATAAGGACATCATTTCCTCTATGGTGCATGCTGCTATTGCAGAGGCAGACCGCTTCCTCCCTTATCTCTCCACTGTAGTACAGACAAGAGCAGAACTATTACCAGACCTCTCTATTGAGCGTCTTCTCATGCGCGAGGATTTCATACCTCCCGTTCCTGAAGGAGAAGAAGAGGAACTCTAAGAATGAAACGGGGGTATTCCCTCCTCTAATCTTTTAACTCAGCCCAGAGCCTCTTGAATAAGAACGCATTATTCCTTTTACTCACTCTATCGTTATTTATTATAACGAGTTGTGACCGCGCTACTCCTACAGGGGTGAGCAAAGAAGAGGTGGTAAACGTCCCCACAAAACCTGATTTCAATGCGCACATTCGCCCTCTTCTCTGGCAGTTAAAACATCAGGACAATCCTGAGAAGTCCTCCTTTTGGCAAAAGGTCAGTAAAAGCGGCTTAGAAAAAAATGATTTTCAATTCCTTACTAAAGACTTTGGGGCTCCCTATGGGATAGAAAACAAACAAGACCTTACCCTCCTTTGGCGATGGGCTCGCGCTGGCGGATCCGTAGAACACCCCAAATGGCTCTACTCTCCTTTACCGAAAGCGAGAAACACAGCCTCGGACAAAAATACACTCACTGATACAGAGACCGTGGGCTTGGCTGACTTCCTTCTCTCCCAGCTTCTAGAACTACCGGATCAAAATACCCCATTCTCCTCATGGGTGAAAAAGAGCCTTCAAGAAGGGACGCCATATGATGCTCTTCTAAGAGAGCTTTTCACCTCTCCTAATTTCCCCGCAAACTCCATCGACTTTTGCACTACCGCATTCCTCGCTGAAAATGGGCTCCCGCTGCGTTTGACTCGTTTATTGGGAACAGAAGATAACTCCCCTCTCCTCAAGGATGCTGAAACCCTATTGAGTGAATTTAACTTACGTTCTTATCGAAAATTATTCGATACTGAAACTCTAGAAGCGGTCTCAGCCTTAGAACATGAAATCAGTGAGCATTGTGAATCATTCGCTCCGCTCTCACTCTCTCCTGATTCATTCATGGCATGGAAAAGCACTAGTCCTGCCTATGTCCCATTAAGAACACCTAATCACCATCTTAACTTTCAGGAGGAAGAAGGAGACGGCTACTTTAGAAAAGGACTCTCCTTGACCAAAAATAAAGGGAGTAAACTTTTAGATAATTTAGAAGATATTACTGCTCTCTCTTTTTGGGTAAAAGGAGACTGTTCTTTAGAACTTAGGAGTGAAGACGTATCCTCTTTTATTTCCATGTCCCAAAATACACTTTCGCTTCATTCACAGAAAGTAGGATCACCGCCTGAAGACGCCTTCACATTCCCGATCTATTCACAGTCAACGCTGTGGAATCATATCAGCCTTGCCACTGATGTCAGTAAGGCAAACGGATTTACGCTTTATTTAAATGGGAAAGACATCACCCCTAAAAGACGTTTTCACTTTCCATTTCCTAGCCCTTCTAGCTCTCTCCTCGTCCGTAATCTAACACAGAACCCTTCTACCTTAGACGAGCTAAAGGTATTCACCACTACTCTCTTAAGCCCTCTAGAACAAAAAGCCCTCTTTGATTCCAGTCTACCTCAAACCTCCTTTAAAGATCAAAATTCAGCATTAGTGGTTCAGCATTTAAACTTCCTTAAAAACGAGAATTTCCAAGCTTACCTAGACAAAGGTCTGAACCTTCAAACACAATTACAAACCACCTTAGAAAAAGGGCGAGTAGCTTGCGCCTTACCTAAAGGGATGAATTTCAACCTCAATACTGGAACATATTTCAAAGAGGCTATTCCTTTTTCAGTGAGTGACACCTCACCCTCAGAACTAGCTAATTGGATGATTACGAATGCTTCTCCATGGCTCGCCCGCACTACTGTGAGCTGGGTGCACGAAGCCCTGACTGGCATGCCCATGATTGATTACGCTTTCCCTGAAGATACCATTCCTGAAAACTGGGAAGAGATCGACCAACTCGCCGCTGGCTTTATCAAAAGTGGCTGGAACTTACAGCTACTGGCGACGTGGATTATAAATAGACAAACCTCATGAATATGAAAAAGAACATTTTCTTATCAGCTCTAGCATTAATTATCATTACTGCCTGTTGTGTATTCTTCGTATTAAAAGGGAAAAGGTATGAAGTTGTCGTCACTCAAGATCGATTAAAGGAAAAGCTTGCCGAAAAATTTCCATATACCGAGAATGAATCTATTGTGATAACGCTGGGAATTTAGCTAAAGGCCTAAAGCTCCCACCCCATTTTCTCAAGGTGCTGGATGACGACATTCACCACGCCCTCCAGATCATAATCACCTGTATTGATGATAATTGCATCTTCGGCGGCTTTTAAGGGCGCAGTTTTTCGGCTAGAGTCTTGTTTATCACGCTCCGCTATAGAGTCAGTAATCCCCTCAGCTTCGCGCCTTGCTTGGCGGATCTTTTCACTCGCCTTAAAGAAGAATTTATAAGGAGTTTCAGGGAACACCACTGTCCCTATGTCTCGTCCCTCCATCACCACATCACTTCGTTTCAGGTAATCCCGTTGCTTAGAAAGGAGAACTTCACGCACTTCTGGAATCTTAGCGACATTGGAAACCGCATTATTTACCGCCTCAGTCCGCAATTCATCATTTAAGATTACACCATCAAAGCCGACGATAGATAAGTGCCGAGATTCATCTACTCCACACTCGATCTTAATCTGTGGTAAGGTCTCATTTACGGCTTCCGCATTTTCTACGTCCACGCCGAGAGCTAAAAGCTTCCAAGCCACCGCTCTATACATGGCACCTGAATTCACCATCACAAGGTTTAGCCTCTTTGATAAAATTTTAGCGGCACTACTTTTCCCTGAAGCTGCTGGCCCATCAATTGCAATCGCTCTAGACATGCCCCTACATTTTCATTCTTAACAATAATTCACAACTCTTTTTCCTGAAGTTCCCTTCCCTTGCAAATTCAAAAAATCCTTTCCCTAGAGTCTCGTTTCTGCCTAAAGCTCTAAATATGGCAACACTTCTCGTCTTAGCAGCAGGAATGGGATCGCGATACGGTGGACTAAAGCAGCTCGACCCAATGGGACCTAACGGAGAAACTATTTTAGACTATTCTGTCTATGACGCCATTCGTGCAGGGTTCACCAAAGTCGTTTTCATCATTAGAAAGTCCTTTTCGGAAGAGTTTGAGGCACGTGCTGAGAGCATCTATGGAGGAAATATAGAGATCGCTTATTGTTACCAAGAACTCGATAATCTCCCTAAAGGGTTTACTTGCCCAGAAGAAAGACAAAAGCCATGGGGCACGGCGCACGCTATCTGGGTTTCTAAAGATGAGGTTAACGATCCCTTTGCGGTCATTAATGCTGATGACTACTATGGTCCACAAGCCTTTCAAACCGCGGCAAACTTTCTTAACGCTGCGGACTCTACATCTACGGATTACGGGATGGTTGCTTATCAACTCGCGAACACACTATCTGAGCACGGAGGAGTAAACCGTGGCGTCGTAAACCAAGAAAACGGCTTCATGAAAGATGTGAAAGAAGTCTTAAAAATCCAGACTCAGAAGGATGGTAGCATAAAAGGCATAGACGATGATCATGTGGAGCATAAACTCACTGAAGATACCCTTGTCTCTATGAATTTCTTCCTCTTCACCCCTTCCCTTTTTGGCAAACTAGACGAGTTCCTTTTCGATTTCTTTTCCGCCCGCCTTAATGAAGAAAAGTCCGAGTCATACATTCCCGCTGTGATAGATGGTCTCATCAAAGACGATCAAGCGACATGCACCGTAAAGCATTCCACAGATCGCTGGTTTGGGGTTACTTATCCAGAGGACAAGCCAATCGTTCAAAAAGCAATCTCTGAGTGTATAGCAAATGGTGTCTATCCCGAAAATTTGTAAGCTGTAGACAGATAAAGTTACTTTAACCCTTTATAATCTGCATAGCAGAAATCCCGTAGGCATTCTAAGTCTCCTGAAGTCTTCAGTAAATGGATGCTTGGGTGTCGCACTCCATTAAAGAAGGTCGTCTTTACCATCGTGTAATGCACCATGTCATTCAAAATGAGGCGATCTCCGACTTCAAGAGGGCGACTAAAGCCGTAATCTCCGATCTGATCCCCAGCCAAGCAGGTATTACCACCTAATCGATATAGATAAGCTCCTCGATCAGCGGGTTGCTCACCAGTCGGCAAATACACATCAGGGCGATAGGGCATCTCCAAGACATCAGGCATATGAGCCGTGGCGGACACATCCAAAATCGCATTTGTTACATTCCCGTTTTTGTGGAGATCTAAGACCGTGGAAACAAGCACCCCACTATGTATTGCCACTGCCTCTCCTGGTTCTAGGTAAATTTGCAGGTTATATTTTTCAGAGAGCCTTTGGATAAGGGAACCCAGCCCTGACCTATCATATCCGTCTTTCGTGATCCACTGTCCTCCGCCCAAATTGAGATACTTGATTTCTTCTCTAGATAGAAAACTCCCGAAGGATTCCTCCACCGCCGCAACTGTTTTCTCTAAGTCCTCTAATCCCTGCTCACAGAGAGTATGGAAATGAAGTCCTGAAATTCCTTCCATTACTCCAGGCGGATAGCTGTGAAATTCCTTAGCGGTCACTCCGAGCCTTGATCCTGGTGCACATGGGTCATAATGAGAGACACCTCCAGTAGAGCACTCTGGATTAATGCGTAGACCAAACTGTAGTCTAGAAGCATCGGGCGTGGTTTCTTTTTGAAACTCTAAGCACTTTTTCTTAAAGCGCAGCCATTGACTCACTGAATTAAAGTCGAGGTGATCTGAAATAGGTAAAAGCTCCTCTATATCTTCCTCCGTGTAAGCTGGTGAGCAAGTGATGACCTCAGCTCCATTAGGGAAATGCTCCCTTGCTAACCGTGCCTCCCATGCCCCAGAGGCGCAGGCTCCATGCAAAAACTTCCCAATCAGCGGATAAAGATGAGGCTGCGCAAAGGCTTTCTGTGCGAGAACAATCTTAGCTCCAGAAGCATCGGCCACCTCACGGAGAATTTGACAGTTACTCTCTATCTGCGCCTCATCAATGATGTAGGAAGGGGAAGAAATAGATTTCGCAGCATCGAGAAGCTGCCTTGATGGTTGAGGCGCATCAACTGTCATTCTATTTATAACGTTTCAGGGTAAAGTTCCTTCCATTTAGATAAGGCTTTCTTGATATCCTCCGCTTTCCTCCCAGGCGAAAGTTCCCAAATAAGAGGGAGCTTCTTTTTCACAAAGTGTGGAATGAGTGCATCATACTCGATTTCTCCTTGGAATGGAACGCGATGGTCTCGCGTCGGCCATTGCACATCATGGAGATGTCCACCGATGAGGTATTCACTCATTTTCGCGAGCCATTCTTCATGATTTAGTAATCCCAAATTATGTTTGCGGTGCACATGACCAAAGTCATGCCAGTAACCGATTGTCTCACTGTCTTTAAAGTGCTCTTGCAAGGTGGTCATCTCCGTTTCCGTAGGCACCTGCTCAAAGTGTGAGCGGGATTCGATCGCAAGCTTTAATCCATACTCCTTCGCTTTCTCTTCAAGCAACTCTAGGAAATGCATCGCTCGGCGCATATAGATTTCTCCCGTCTTCTCGCGCTCCTTAATGAACTTTACCTTATGCTCATTGAATTCAGGAGAGAGATATTTCCCGTCTTTAACCAATCGTTCCAGCACCTTAGACCACTTGTTAGAAGGCATTTTATGGTTAGAGCCCATGTGCAGCACCACATACATAGCTTCAAATTCAGCTGCCACTTCCAGCGTCTTAAGAGACAACGTGTAAGCACGATCTCTTTCATGTTCGCGAAAGGAGGTAAACTCATAAGCATCAGGCGCATCCATTGTTACTTCCGTCGGCGAGGGGAAAAAATTATGCACTCCGCTGCACTTAAACATTCCGTTTTTATAAGCGCGCTGGATCCCGGGAAGCTTAGAGATCACCATGCCATGGCTTAACTCTATATTATTAAAGCCGAGATCGAGAATCTCTGTAATAATATCCTCACCATCATCGTGGCGACCAGTATTCCAACATGTAGAGAATGCTAACATTATTACTTTAAAGATTTGGGAATTTGATAATTTTTAGGAGCAACGATTAGCACGATCTCTCCTTTTGGTGGATGAGCTGTAAAATATTCTACCAGCTCACTTACAGCTCCTCTATGATATGTTTCATATAATTTCGTTAGCTCTCTCGCAACACAAATAGGATGTTCTGGAGCTACTTCAGCCAGTAGTTCTAAAGCGGTAAGAAGGCGGTGAGGTGATTCAAAGTAAAGCGTAGTATGTTCAGCGACGGTCGCTACCTCTAGTAGACTCTTCTTTTTCCCCTTCTTCATGGGCAAGAAGCCTCCAAAGAGGAAGTGATGGGACGGGAATCCTGAACCGACTAGCGCAGTTAGCACCGCACTCGCTCCTGGGAGAACCGTATATGAAACTCCTTCAGTAAGGCACGTTTGGATTAAACGTTGTCCTGGGTCAGAAATTGCAGGCATTCCGGCATCGCTTACCACAGCTAAAATCTCACCACTTTTTACGCGCTTAATTATTTCAGGAATTTTACGCTCCTCAGATTGCGCGTTCAGACTGAAAAGCGGCTTGGAGATTTCTAGATGGTTAAGTAACCTCTTGGTATGCCTTGTATCTTCACAGGCTATAAAATCGCATACTTTTAAGACTTCGATTGTCCTTAAGGTCACGTCTCCTAAATTCCCGATAGGAGTAGGCAGAAAGTAAATAGAAGGTTGTGGCTGTTGATTCTTCACTCAAATGTATTCGCTATACGAGATATAATTTGTCGAGAAACCCTTTGTAACGCATCGGGAAAGGCATTTGCTCGCGCAATCTGTAAGTTATCTTCTAGGAAAAAACGTGTTATTCCTCTTTCCGTTCCTTTAGCTAAAACCTTTTTTCCACTATCTGAATATGAGGTTACTGACCAGGCAACGTTTACGGTCATACTTAATTCCTCTGGTAAAAGTCCGTCCGTTCTAGACACTCTCACTTGTCTATAATTCACGGCCGTAATCTTAGTTTTTAAAACTGCGTCAGAATCGCTTGAGGTATTAATAGAGTAAGTTCCGTCCTGTAAAAGAGCATCTACGAGGTTGTTTCCTAGTTGTGCTTCTAACCTGGGGTATTGCGTACGATTGTCTGGAGTAGGAATATTTAACGAGCTTATCCCACGCATTTTAATCGGTTTAGCCCCACCTATAGTGTAGCCACAGCTTGAGAAAATCATGGTTGAAACTGCAAATAAAAGCGCTATGGAACATGATCGCACCATCCTATTGAAGTGCATTTATACGCTGTTGTGCTTTATTAGATAGTTCCGAACCTTCTCCAGCTTTATTGACCACTTCCTGAAAATAGTATTTCGCTGAAGAAATCTTTCCTTTCTTCTCATAAAAAGAAGCTATATCAAAGGTTCTCTGAGCATCTGTCCCTGAAATCTGCGAGAGCAAATTACGTGCATCCCGTGCTTGAGTCGTGCCTGGATATTGCTGAATAAGGTCTTCTAAAGTAGTGCGCGCCCTATTTAAATTACTACTGTTTTGATTTCCCTCTTCTGTGTATCCTGAGAGAGCTTTACCTGCTCTGTATGTTGCCTCTGGAGCAAGCGAGTGTGTAGGATAAGTATCTACAACCTTAAAGTAGGCGGCAACAGCCTCATTGTTCTTTTTCTTACTTTCAGAATACGTTCCCACCGCAAAAAGCGCGCGTGCAGCAATATCGGAAGCAGGTGCATTTTCACTCACTTTTACCAGCATTTCCACTACATCTGAATATTGAGGCTCTTGCTTTAAGCCCAAAAATTTCTTATTCAACCCACCTTTAGCTGCAGAATAGGCAATGCCAGACTGGCGGTCCAATGCGCTTTGGTAATTAACACCATTACGGAATTTTTGAATGTAGTTCTGATAAGAATCGAATGCATTTACGGGTTTATTCTCTGATTCCCAATATTGGGCTGCTTTATAGTTCAACTCAGGAGCCTTATCATAAGATGGATACCTTATAGATAGTAGGTCGTAATACTTTGCTGCGTCGCCCAAATCCCCCTTTTTCTCTGCTTCATCTCCCTTGTAATGTAACTCTTGTGCTTTTGGGAGATTTTTCCCCACTTCGCTTGCAAGTTGAGCGTTCGGGGTCTCTAAGTCACTACATGAAGAGAAAAGTGAGACAATGGGTAATAATAGAAAAGGCTTTAAGGATCGTATCATCATTTTAAAAGGTTATTGAATATTGGTTTCAGAAGATATTTTGTAAATGTTTAAAGAATGAAGAATCAAGTTTATTGGAATTGGATGGATGGAGACTATACTAAGTCCCCAACAATTTCTACACTCTCTAGTTCTGTCCTTCATGGTTATGGGGTTTTTGAGACTCTCTATTATAACAATAATATTCGCTTATTTGAGGCACATCTTAAGCGACTTAAAAACGGCATGTTTTCTTATGAAATGGAGGTTCCTAATGCCTTTCCAGAAATACCATATATCATCAATGATTTAATAGAGAGAAATAACCTTAAAGAGGCACGCATACGCATTTCAGTAATTGCGAGAGAGTCTGCTCTAAGCACCGGTAAAATCCCTTCTTCTCTCATTATCTCAGCTCTTCCCTATCATCGAGAGTCCTTTTCACGTTCATTAAAAACCACTTTAAGTAAAGAAACATCCCCTACTCTTAGTTTAAATAAATCCACGAGCTACGCGGGGTATATCTTAGCAAAAAGAAAGGCTTTTTCCAGTGGTTATGATGACGCTCTCTTTCTAGACCAAGAAGGTCGAATAATCGAATGCACATCTGCCAATATCTTCCTCTTTAAAGATAACAAATGGTATACCCCTGATTTGAGTAATAAAGGACTGAGCGGAATTCAAAGGCGCATCGTTCTAGACGCCATGAACAACCTCAATATACCAATTTATATAACGAGCTGTGCATTTAATGAAGATGCATACAGCTTCGCGTTTATCACAAATTCTTTAATTGGACTTCAGGAAATCAAATCTATTAATGGAGTTCAGATGTCTGCAACTCCTAGCTCATTTGCTAAGATAAAGAGAGAATGGTCAAAATTAGAGATTTAACATTCGGACTCTTCTTCGGTCCAGCTCCTTACTCGAGTAGTCTATTCTATGCACCCATATGCTTTGGACGAATCCAAGTAACAGCATACAAATAAGAGTAAAAGATCCAGAATAGCTGACAAGAGGAAGAGGAATTCCGGTAATCGGCATAACACGGATACACATTCCTATATTCTCGAAGACATGAGCGAATATAAGCCCGGAAACCCCACAACAGACAATCAATCCAAAAGCATCTTTACTAAATAGTCCAACAATTAGACACCCTACTATCAGGAGTAGAAATATGGAAATTAAAAGTGCCCCACCTCTAAACCCAAGCTCTTCACCTATCACTCCAAAGATGTAGTCATTGTGTGCTGTGTCATAGGGAATAAATCCATTTGCATGCACTGCACCTGCTTGACCTTCTAAATCTGCTTTCAACCCTACTCCTTTCCACCCTGCTTTACCTATTGCAGTTGTTACATAGTGGATGGCGTAGTTATCATCATTATACTCGACTTGACCATCATTCTGCACCATGGCGATATACTGATCTATACGTTCCGTAGCGCGCTCAGAAACACTAGGCAAAACAAGGTAATATAGAATAGGAAGAATCCCAAACGCTCCAATCGCCATCATTATGAGATACCGGTATGGAATGCCCGCCACAAAGAGACAAATTATAGCTACTGGCACCCATACGAGAGCTGACCCCATGTCCCCAGACTTTACTACTAGGAGAAAGGGAATGCCGCAAAAGACTGCAATAATCGTTAGCTTAATAAATGGATGGTTTAACCAGTTTTTCCAGCGCGGTAACTGCTCAAACAATAAAGCAACGAATAGGATCCCAGCTCCTATCATAAGCTGAGTCGGCTGAAAGGAAACTCCGCCAATACTTATTTGATGAACACTAGACCCGTTTGACAATACGACTGTCATCAGAGTTAATGCTAGAATATACATGGGAATGGAAAGCCACTTTAGCCATTTGTAGTCAATCAACGAGACAATGAAATAAATAGCAGTCCCAAGAACTATCCAAATAATCTGCCTTTTAGCAAACCACTCGCCTCCTGTGGGTTGGTGACGTGCCGCACTCTCGATGATGAAGATACTAAAAACAAGTAAAGCATACATCGTAATCAGTAGGACAGGATTAAGTCCTAACACTTTTCTTACGATGGTTGGTAATTTAGTCATTCTTCTTCCGTATCTTCAGAAGGCTTAACCTCCGTGGATGCTTCATTTGAAGTATCTACACTTTCAGGCTTATCTTTATTCTCTACTTTCTTATTAACTGTCTTAAGATCAATTTTTTCCTCTTGAATATCAAAATCTGCCCCTCCCCAGACATCTTTGTTTTCATTCCCTTCAAAGATTACGGAATCTAGTCCCTGCCAAGTAGTTCCTTTATATAAAACGATACCCGCTATAGAGTTTCTTAGCACCTTAGCTCCATAAATTGTCACGCTTCCAGAATTTCTGCCATACCCTCCTGCTAGCTCATTATTACTGAATTCAGATTTCACCACTTTTGCATTTCCACCCTCTGTAACATAAAGCCCTGCATGCGTATTAGATCTAATAGTAGATCCTATTATACTTAATGACCCATTCTTCGTGGCTACTGTTCCAGACTTTAAATTAAATTCAGATATTGAGTCTTTAAAACTTATAGCGCCTTCATCCCAAGCGTCTATTCCATGATGTAGATTTTTCGTGGATATAGATGCGTCAATCTTTGCTAAACTTCCTTTCCCCGATACTGCATATCCGTCCCAAGTATTCGCTTCTGAGCGACATGCTAAAAGGGATACTATTCCTCCATCTCTTACATGAATTCCATGTCCCGCGGATTCAAAGAATAAACAAGAGGTGAAAGATGCCTTCCCTGAAACGATTACTACAGAGTAAGCAGAACCTTCTTCATTTTTGGTATCCGTATGCTTAAACATCACGTGCTCAGCCTCAAGCTCACCTTCAGGGCTTACGTAGAGTGCCGCTCCAGATGCTCCGCTACAATGGATAATTACCGGTCTTCCTTCTACCCCTAGTATCGTTACTTTCTTATTGATGACCACAGGCGAGTTATAATTACCTTCTTTAAGTTGAACTATATCGATTGGTCGCGCCGCATTGATCGTTTCTTGTATAGTCGGATATTTACCGGGGTATAGAAGTGTTCTTGGGTAGCTATTTACTTTATCAAAAAAGGCTTGGTAAACAGGATCAGAAGTTAATTCTTTTGCTTGGTTAGCAAGGAATAATACCTCTCCATTATATTCACCTGTATCGAGCTCTTTCGCCTGCTCGAAAATCTGGCGAGCTTTCTTACGTCTTTTTATTACCTCTACTTCCATTGCACTTCTTGTCTGTTTCCAAGTAGCTGCTTTTTCGTTTGTTGGATCTAAGGTGATTAATTCATCTGAAAGGCGAAGCATAGCTTCAGCATCATCCTCATTATTTGCCTTCACTAATGCCGTTTCTAGTTCATCTCTTTTATCATTTAGGCGACCTTCTGCCACTTCGGCGTTAGAGGGAGCTATCTTATCATTCTCTGAATCCACCAACATTAAGTTAGATAAAATTTTATCAGACTTAGCCCAATCCCTATTACTCAAACTAACTGATAAACTCTTTTCTAAAGAATCTACTTTTTGCTCTAGCTCTAGAGCTTCCTCTACAGACTTATTTTCAGGACGCCCTGGAAGAGTCTCCTCCGCAAGAGCTATTGCTTCTGTAGCTTCCTTGAAACGACGTTTTTCTATAAAGCTTTTAGCCTCATTCAAGTAGCTGTTCGCACGTTTTTTAGTGGCATACTTATCCCATTGGATTTTACCTATGATTAAACCTCCAATAAGTATAAAAATCAGAGCTATAATCTTACCTACCCCACCTTTTTTTACTTTAGGAGTTTCAGTTACTTTCTGTTCTTCTTTTTGTTGAGAATCTTTCTTCTCATTATCTTCTGCCATAATTATTTAGTGAAAGTGATTTAAATATCTTAACTACTTGATCTTAAAAACGATAAAATGAGAAAGGTAAAGCCTAAGTATTTTAAACTGTAAAAATGAAGACTAAATAAAGGGTGCTCAAGGTCACAATCATTCTTGAAAACGTTGGGCAATCGGCATTCTACGCCCCACTCCGAAGGCTTTTGTAGTCACCCTTAGTCCTGGAGCCGCTTGATGCCTCTTCCACTCATTTAAATCCACACGGCGTTGCACCCATCTTACTAAAGATTCCTTATATCCCGTTGCAGATAAAATTTCCTCTGCCGAACACTCATCCTCCACATACATTTCTAAGATTTCGTCCAACACCTCATATTCTGGTAATGTATCTTGATCTGTTTGGTCTGGTCGTAATTCTGCGCTAGGGGCTTTATTAATCGTATTCCAAGGAATAATCTCCTCATCGCGATTTATCCATCTTGCTAACTCATATACCATCGTCTTCGGCACATCACTAATAACCGCTAGCCCACCACACATATCACCATACATCGTGCAATACCCTACCGCCAGTTCACTTTTATTCCCTGTGGTAAGAAGTAAAGCCCCTGATTTATTAGAGAGAGACATCAGGTAAACACCACGAATCCGTGCCTGCATATTCTCCTCTGTCACATCTTCTTTAGCTCCGTCAAAGGGCACTTTCATTGCCTCCTTCACCGTCTGAAAGGTGTCGGAAATTTCTACGCGATCGCATCGCATCCCTAGCTTCTCTGCTAACACTAGTGAATCATCTACGCTTCCCTCAGAAGAATAGGGACTCGGCATAGTAAGTCCATGCACACTCTCTCCACCCAAAGCCTTTTGTGCTAAGTATGCCGTCATTGCTGAGTCTATCCCGCCACTCAATCCTAAACACGCTTTAGAAAAGCCACATTTCTGAGAATAATCTGCTAAGCCTAAAACAAGAGCATCATGAAGCTCCTCCATTGGTTCATTCAGCTTCATTTCAATTGCTGTCCCTTCAGAGTCCACAACGATCACTTCATCTTTAAACTGAGCTGCCTGCCCTATTAGGTGACCTTTCGCCGAAAACGCTAATGAACCACCATCGAAAATGAGCTGATCATTCCCTCCTAAGCTATTGCAGTAAAATAAAGGCAACCCTGCCTCAAGTGCTACGGAGCTCAGTAGCCCCGCCCGTCTCTCTTGCTTTCCTAAGCTAAAAGGTGATGCGCTAAGGTTAACTATCAGGTCAGCCCCCTGCTCCACTAGACTCTCAACTGGATTTTTTTTATAAAGGGGGCGATGAAGGTACTCGTCAGTCCAGATGTCTTCACAAATCGTAATTCCTACTTTCTCGCCCTTAAACTCCCAAATTAAATTTTCCTCTGCTGGTTTATAATACCTTCTTTCGTCGAAAACATCATAGGTAGGAAGTAAGGTTTTATCTCTCCTCCCCACAACCTTGCCTTCATGTAATATCGCTACTGAGTTAAAAAAAGGCTTCCCAACTCCATCAGATTTCTCTGCGTAACCTACTAGTAAGGGGACGCGACCCACCTCCTTAGCCATTTCTTCCAGCACCACTTTTGACTGAGGAATAAAACGGGACTTAAAAAGTAAGTCTCTGGGTGGATACCCTATCAAGCTACATTCGGGCGAAACAACAAGCTCCGCACCTTTATCAAGTGCTTCCCTATACGCATTGACAAGCTTCTTAGCGTTCCCTTGAAAATCTCCAATCGTGGGATTTATTTGAGCGAGCCCTATTTTCATCTTTTTACCAAAGTCCGTATTTACCAAAATGCAATGCGTAAATTCCCATCAGCAAATTTGCCACTCCGTGCATCACAACGACGGAAAGTAAACTGCGAGTCACGACCGTCACCCAATATGCCAAAACTCCATAAATGAATGCAGCTGCATAATCGACAGGAGCATGAGCAATTACGAAAGCGAGGGTTACTACCCAAAACGTAAGTATAGAAGGCTTCCCAAACGGCACTTTCCAAAACCGCCCTGCGGGACCATCCCGATCCAAGAGATACCGCATTAAGAAGCTACGCCAGAAAATTTCCTCTGCTAAGGCCACCAGCACGACCGCTCGCCAAAACCGGGCTATCACTGCGACCCAATACTGCACAGAACCGTTCTCAAACAAACTTCCATCAAAACCTTCTCTTCGCTCTTGGATACCCAGCCTCTTCATCCAGCCTTCTGGATCCTCTTCCAGCCCCAACCATTCGTAAAGCTGCGTAGGTAAAATCCAAAAAACAATCCCAACAGCACCCATTACAGCGCCAAACCATACCCACTTACTCCACTTTAGCTCATAATTTTTCCAAAAGAAAAGCAGCGCTGCCGTTCCTAAAATGACTTCCAGTCCTAAGATCCAATACTCTGGCTGGCGTTGCCACCAAGGAAGCTCTGAGTGATCACGGAAGAAACCAATATAAGGAATCACATTTCCGCCAATTAATCCCATGATAAGGATAATCCCAAGCGGCACGACGTGTGCGAGAGTGCGATCATTCCTCCATTTCTCTAACTTGCTCATTTAGAGAATTTAAATCACAGATGGACAGCCATTGGCACGGATTATTTTCCTCTTTCTTTACTCTCAAGCCGTATACCTTGACCAAATATCATCAATTCTTGAGGGTGCGAAATCCCGTCCTGTGGTATTCCTTTCTAAAGGCAGACTAAAATACACCCTTCTTTTTGCAAAGAAAAGATGCACCCTCTAGCGAGAAGGCTTGCGACTTTTTTTCTTGGCGACACTTATTTTTAATTAAATAGTGTGATCATAACCATTGATTAGTATGAAAATAGCCATTACTGCGATTTTATTATCACTTACATCTGTTTCCTTTTCCGCCGGTTTCCTCTTAGATGCTTTAACTGGTACTATCCCGGGCACTACTACTACTTGGACTGCAACTCAAACACAAGGCTCTTCCTTAAATGTTAGTGGTAATAATTTCAAAATGTCCTCAGCCTCAGCTGGTGGTGGTGCTGCTGCTGAAATAATGACGATTACTTTTACAGGTGGTGCAGTTGATATAGATGTTCTCCCCAGCGGAACCGGTCAAGCTCAGTTTAGTAACAGCAATGCTAGCAATACTCTTACCGCAGATGCAGGAGCTGGAGGCTGGTCGTTTACGGCAGGAACCGTAGTGCCTCATCGTGAAGACGCTCTCCCTGCTATAGACCCTAATTGGTACACCATCACCGGCAACTCAGTAGTTACAGATCGCGTTAAAGGGGGCAATCGCGCTAATGGAGACTTAAGTGGAAATGAAGACTGGGGTAGCTTCTCAAATACTGGAGTTACCACCTTCACGTGGGCTACCGAAGCTGCCAACAACGAATCCTTCCAGTTCTGCGTTACGCCTGTCCCAGAACCAACATCAGCAGGACTTCTTGGATTAGGCGGACTAGCACTCTTACTTCGTAGATCACGCAAATAAGAGTATTTACCTCCGTAGCGGGTAATAGATGTGGAACAGAAAACAGAGAATTCCAGCGTTTTACAGGTTTCCTACAAAACGCTCTATTCTGTCCAAAGCTACCTCTAGTTGATCGAACGCAGTAGCATAACAACAGCGGAGGAAACCTTCTCCACAGGCACCAAAGGCGGTGCCCGGGACGGCGGCTACGTCCTCTTGTTCTAAGAGCTTCAATGCGAACTCATGGCTCGTCAGCCCAAAGCGTGTCACTTCAGGAAAGACATAAAACGCTCCACCAGGCAGGTGGCAATCCAAGCCCATTTCATTCAGACGTTTCACCATGTAATTTCTTCTAATCTCATAACTCTCCTTCATCTTTTCGACTGCCGGAATACCACGCTCTAAAGCCTCAATAGCAGCCGCCTGACTCGTAATAGGTGCACACAGCATCGCATACTGGTGAATCTTCATCATCGCCTCGATTAGCTCTGGCGGCGCACAGGCATAACCCATGCGAAACCCAGTCATTGCGAAGGCTTTTGAAAAACCATGGAGCAAGATCGTTCTCTCACGCATTCCTGGCATTTGGGTAATGCTCAACCCTGCTTCCCCCTCGTATGTTAGCTCACTATAGATTTCGTCAGCGAGCACAATTAAGTCGTGCTTTACACAAACCTTCGCAATTTCCGCTAATTCTTCCTTACTCGCTATCGCACCCGTAGGGTTCGTAGGGTAATTTAAAATAAGAACCTTACTTCTTGGTGTGATAACCGCCTCAATGTCCTCAGCCTGTAGTGCGAACCCGTCTTCTTTCTTGGTCGCTACTACTACTGGAACGGCATGCGCCATCACTACACTTGGACTGTAAGAAACGTAACACGGCTCATGGTAAATCACTTCATCCCCTGGATTACAAAGAGCTCTCAGTGCTAGATCCATCGCTTCAGAAACTCCTACTGTGACGAGCACTTCATTTTGGGGATCATAAGTGAGACCAAAAAAGTTCTCTACATACTTAGAGATCGATTTTCTCAAGCTTAGAAGGCCAAGATTAGAAGTATAACTGGTTTGTCCTTTCTCTAGGGAATAAATAGCAGCCTCCCGGATATTCCATGGTGTTTGGAAATCAGGCTCCCCGACTCCGAGAGAGATCACATCTTCCCGCCCAATCACTAACTCAAAGAAGTCCCGTATACCAGAACGTGGAATAGAGCCCACCGTTTGAGAGATTTTCTCCTGATAATTCATCTTATGGTGTCACAGGTAAGCGCTCCGTATCTTCATCATCTGTAAGGCATATTCCGTTTAGCTTATACGTCTTCAGTGGAAAATGTGTTCTGGTAGAAATGACTCCCCCTATTTTAGAAAGAGTGTCATAGACAAACGTTGCTATACCCAAATTATCATCTAGCTCGACTTCTAATAAGAGGTCATAATCACCACTAAAAAGAGAGCAAGAGATCACTTGATCAAATCTTGCAATACGGTTCGCTAAGCGGTCATACCCTCCACCTGCCTCAGGCTTAATTTTCACCTCGATTAAGGCGTTAACCTTCTTCACCGCGAGCTTATCTTTATTCACGACATATGGTTGCCCAAGAATCGTTCCGTTCTCTTTCCACACCTTAAGTTGCGATGCCACCTCCTCTTCCGTAAGCCCAGCTTCTTTCGCTAGGGTCTTCACCGTTTGAAAATTTGATCTTTGAATTAAATGTAATAATTCATCCATACTTTTTTCATAAGATGCTCCTACCACAAAGGCAATCAAAAGATAGTTCCCGAGCCTTCAAATTCACTATTAAGAAGAGCTTTTAGATTATGCCCCCCTCTTTTCACCCAAGATTGTATTTTACTAATGAACTTAACGACGCCTTCTCGAGCTCATCGCCCTTCTTGGCGATTTCATTTCTTTTCTTAGTTCATCAGTGTAAGTTTTCATTGTGATGAACTCAAAGCGGCGGTCTCTCGCTCCTTCTCTACAGAAATCCTTAACCAAGTCGTAATACGATTTAGTGGTGCCTGGTGCCGTGTAATCAGCGAAGTGCATAGACAGCAATATTACAGGGTTAGACAATTCCCTATGTAACTGCGCGGAAACTTCGGCATTGCTCATCTTGTCGTCCTGCCAATTGTAATCCATACTGATGGTATATTTCCCATTGTCTCGTTTCCATGAAGGAACACTGACAGTTAATATGCCGTGTCGGAATTCTACCGGGCTGCCCACTGGAGAAAAATCGTAGGTGTAGTTATTCTTCTTCAGAGCCTTATACAAATTATCATTGATCGCCAAGTAAGGCGCTCTGAATCCAGTGCATTTGTAAGGAGCCCCACTCTGATCTCTGAAACGCTCGGCGACGTCTTCATCAAACTCGCAGAGTTCCGTGTCCCATTGCTTGAGTGACCACTCCTTTCCATTACAATGCCTCACGGTGTGCGAGCCCATCTCATGACCAGCGTCGAGAATATTTTGAGTGAGCTGAACACGTCTAGCGATCTCTTTTTCAGTGCCCCCGTAGCCAATATCTGGAGTCCCCAGTCCTCCAGTGTGCCAATAGGTAGAATTCGCATACATCGTGAATTTTGCAGGTAATCCACTCAATCGAGTAAGTTCGCCCCCAAAGTTTACGACATCCTTAAGCTTAGCGTGGCTTTTGCTACCATCAAAACACAGCGCGACTTTGATGCGCTCTGACTTAGATCCAGCCCCTAAGCCTAAATGCGTTCCAGCTAAAAGGCTACCCAAGATGCCTACCGCAGAACGGCGGGTATATGAAGTTGAGGAAGAGTGTATAGTGTGAGATTGCATAGCTTTTGTTAGTTCTCATTCCTCAATGAGAGAAGTAAAAAGAGTAACGCGGACACTCCTAAATGTGATGCGAGACCTTTATGGAGTAATCTCTAAGAGATCCTTATATTTAGAAGGAAGTTTGCGAGTTTGGTTTGTAAGATTGTTCCATAAGCGTGCTACTGATGCAGCTTCTAGTAATTGATAATATGCTGTGGAGTTTTTTTTAGCCTTATCTGTGCGTAGCTTTTTCTTAACATCCATCATTCCAGGTTTAGCTAAAATAGTATCGATAATTTTTTCACAGGCATTCTCTACTAAATCTACCTCTTTCAAATTCGACAGTGCTAGCATTTCGTTAAACTTCAACAACGACTCCTCTTCTTCACCTTTTGCTTGGAGGGCTAATGCATGACAATAAGATACTTGAGCCCATTGATAAGCTGGGAGCTTTTTCTTATCCCACTGTTTAGCGAGGAGGAGCATTTTATCCCAAGAACGAGATTTAACGGCATTCCAAAATGGATAAATAGAAAGCTGATTAATAAAATTTTCATTTGTTAACGCTTCAGGTCTGAAGCTATCCAAAAGGCTATCTAAACTTTCTAAATCACCAGAGCGCCTTGCGCATTCCATCTCATAGAATGAAGCTAACACACTGTAATTGCCGGGAAGGATCTTAAGTCCTTGATATTCTTTTTTGCAGGTTTGGAACGCAGCTTTCGCCTCGTTGAATTTGCCCAGCTTGTAGCTCTCTAGACCTTTATGAAATGAAGAGGGGCGATAAAAAAAGATACTTTCAATATTATCTCTAGAAATCGCTGATTCTGTAGTGTCATTGACGTTATCAATATAGAATACTTTGGCTTTATCTGCCCTAACAAGGAGAGAACTCTTAGATGAGCCGTCTTTCATATTTATAACTACTTTAGCGGCATCTGCGTAAGATAAGATAGTGGTAAACAATGCAAAAATTGCGCATGAAATTACTCTTGAATTCATAATTAAATTTTAAATGGGGGGTTATTTTTTCTCCTCAATCTGGGTTGCCATGTCTTTCACTTCACCAGATTCTCCGAATTTCTTCACCAAAGCTTCTGTTTCTTCCCATAACACTTTATCCTCAGGCACAAATTTATTGAGATTGAGCCTAGTAAGATCAACATATTTCCAACCTTGGTTATATGCCGCTTGCTTATCGCTCATAGTAATACTGCCGTCCTTACTTTCTTTCTGAGGAGTATTCCTTTTCCAAAGAAGTTCCATCATTCGTTTAGTCGAAGGCGCAGATACAGATATAACACCTAAATAAGACCCGTTTAATTTCACGTAAGCTTGTAGAGCGTCTGCGTCTTTCCCTTGTTTATCAAAACTGAGCGCATAGTTATAACTGGTTCTAGCTCGGTGCTTAGAAAACTTTTTATTATCAAGGTATTCTCTAGAGCGAGCATTCACCTCCGCCCATTCTTCATTAGAAATATGAAGCTCTATTAAGCGAAAGAGCGCTCTTTCCTTATCCACATTCTTGGCTGAATCACTTGCATATATCCCGGTAAGGAGAGTCTGGGCCTGTTTTTTCTCTTCTGGTTTGTTAGAGCTTGCATAGACATCAGCGAGACCAAAGTCCGCTTTAAGCTTAAATTCTTTATTCTTGCGCTTAATAATTTCCTGAAAGTAAGGAACAGATTCTCTTGGCGTAGCAGTCTTTTCTCTAATATAGTCTCCAATTTTCACTAAGCTATATGGTGTTAAGACAGCAGGGTTAAATTCGTTTTTAAGATCAGCAAATAACGCTTTAATACCAGCTTGTAAGGTATTCACTTTATTAGAATCTTTGTTCTTCTGAGTGATCTTAATTTCACTCTCGTAAGCACCAATCAGAGCGATGCGTAACAGCGCCAAAGCTTCTTTATCTTCTGCGTCTATTCCATCAAAATTATAAAAATGCTCTTTAAGCTGATCTACATTATTTACCTCTAAAAATGAGTCTCTGTATGAATTAATTAAGTTTTCAAGCATGGGCTGACCAGGTAACTTAGCCACTCTAGCAATAACACTCTTCATCTTCTCTAAGCCTTCTGTAGCTCTACCTACTTTTTGCATTGCAGGGAAACCAGAAACCGCTACTTGCGCTTGAGATGGCGATTTCTCTGCGTAGCTCTTCCAATACTCATCATAATATTTTACGGCGTCTGAACTTCTGTCCGCACCTTTTCTTTCAGGGTCACCTAGAAGGAGAATTAGGCTGTAGAGAGATTCTTCACCTGCAGCTTTATTCCCTAACTCCTTTGATTTATCTAAGCCTTTCTTGTAGTATTCTTCAGCCTTTCCAAGGTCATCTAAAGAATAGTAGATACTGCCTTGGAGGTTATACGCGGCATCTATAATCGGGACACTAGGGAATTTTTCTAGTTCACCTAACTTTTTCATTGCAGAGTCTAGCTCGTCTAGGGAGAAATGAGAATTTGCTCTATCGAACAAAGCATATGGGTAAAGTGCTGAAGGAGTCTCCCTATTAGCTGCTAGATAGGCGTCCAACTTTTGACCTGCCGCTTCCCACTGCCCCATTCGAGTAAGGTTCGAGGCTTCTAAAAATACCGCGTCATCCTTAAATTTGCTTTCTGGATACTCACTTACATGCTGTGACAAATACTTATCTGCATCCTGGTAGCGACCTAAATAGTAGTATGAACCACCTAACGCAAAAAGATTTGCGTCATGCGCTTCCGATGGCTTTGATTCTTCTAATGATTCGAGCTGCGCAGTCGCAAGATCAAGCACTTCTTTATACTGCCCATTAAAATAAAGACCCGTAATCATTACTTTTTTAACTTCTTCTGCGTTTTCGCTTCCTGGGAAAGTCTTCACAAAGGTGTTTCCGTACTGTTCCGCCTTGCCTATTTTACCTATGTTTTGACACGTTCTAATTAAGCTAAATAAGTTTGATTCTCGATTAGGACTTTTAGGGTAACGCTCTTCTAACTGCTTATAAGCCGCATATGCCGCCCTGTTGTTTCCAGCATTTGACCAAAGGTATCCAGAGAGTGATAAAGAAATGGCTTCGTTAGGCTCCTTGCTCCTCGCTTCATTCTCAAGTTTACTAATTAGTTCTTTTACTAATGGCGGAGAAATAATGATGAAACCATCACGCAGTGGTCTAGTGATTTTTGAGCCTTCAAAAGACTTAGCGACAGCCTTTAGATCATTTATCGCTTCAAGTGTATCAGGCACTAAGCTCAATAATTCTAAAGGAACGATTTGCATATCAGCCTTAATTGCCTGAGACGCCCTAGAAAGGAGAATTTTAGAATATTGGCTGGCAACAAAAACGTCCGATTGCAAATCACTGCGATACTTTTTAAGAAAGTCTAAGATAATACCTTCATTCTTCTGCTTTATAGATTCTTCTAAGAGTGCATCAAAACCAGAGAAAATTGCTGCGGGAGGTGTGAGAAACTTATTCTTATTTTTAACAGCGCTTTCTAAGGATTTTATCCCCTCATCAATGTCACCTGTTTTAAACTGGCAAATACTGAGGTTAATTGAGAGCTTCCCTTTTGGATATTTATCATCTTGAGGGTTCGTTCGAGGATTTTTTTCTTTTAAGAATTGTTCAAATCTTATCTTTGCTTGCTCGTAATCACCCTGAGCGAAGAGAACATCACCCCACTTATATAAAGCATAATTTCTAAAGGTGTTCTTATTTTTTGCTTTCTCACTATTGGGATAATCATTGAAGCAATTCTGGAATGATTTAGCGGCTTCAGGATAGAGCTTAAGTTTATCTTCACAATAGCCTTTATGATACCAGAACCAGCCGAATTTCGGCCCAAAGTCAATAATAGCATCCTCTGGCTTATTTACTCCAGTGAATAACGTAAGAGTATCTAGAGCTCCTTGCCAGTCACTAGCTTTCATTTTCTCTAAGCTTTGATTGTAAGCTTCCTTAATAGTCGGAGCTTTGGCTGCATAGAGGCAGGATAGAAAAAAGGGAGGTAATAATATGAAGAGTAAGAGAGGACGCATAATATTCAATAATTAGTCTATAAGGTCAGTGAAAGTAACACTCTTAATCTCGTTTTTCGCGAGGCAATTCAACACATCCAGAACTCTCTGTTGTTCTGCATCACCATCTATCGACATTTGAACAACTGGAGTGCTCCCCGCAAGATCAGCAGAGGATTTATAAAGTTCAATTCTCTGAGAAAGTAGTGGGACTGAACGGTCACCAGTGTCTGTATCTAGGGTCTCTCGTGAATCTGCTGTGCCTAGATAGATGATACCTGACGGATCAATCTTAATGAGCATAGGATCAATCTCAGATGGGTCACCTCCCGTACACACAGATGGTAACTTCATATTAACATCCTGCTCAGACGCTTGAATCGTAGTAGTGACAATAAAGTAAATGAGGAGAAGGAAACAGACATCAATCAATGATGATATATCTAACCCCGGAGTGTCTTCTTCGTATATTGATCCCTTATTTTTTCTTGCCATAATAATTCTTAATAACCTGGGTTGACTTGATATGTAGCGAACTTCACATCGTCTACACCCGCCGCTGCAGAGGAGCGTATCACCTTTCTACTGTGGCGGAATACCGCTTTTCTATCTCCACGTAAGTGCAATACAGGGGAATATCCAAACCCGTCTGCTTTTTCTTTTTCTTTTAAGATGTAATCGGTGAGGTCTTCCTCTGAATCAAAATTTATAGAGCCGCTAGCATTTTTAAACCTTCCATCTTTATAGATGTTAATAACAATGCGTCCGTTCTTATCCTCTTGCTTCCTAGAATTTTTGGCAATTGGCACCTCTACTTCGGCATCCATTTGAACAACTATCATATTCGCATTAACGAGAAAGAAGATGAGAAGCAGAAATACCATATCAATCATGGGCGATAGATCCACTGCCTGATCATCATCAGCCGCTGAATTGAAGTTTTTTAACCGTCTAGATGCCATAAAGCCTATTAAATATTAACGACTTCAAAAGATCACTCCGCAGCTAACCCTTCAGGAATTTTAGCTAGATGCGCGTCTTGATTGATAGTTTGTAAAGATGCATTAATGAGTTCCTCTGAGGTTTGATGACACTCTGCAACTAAACTATTCAGCTTATTCTTAAAGAAGTAATAAGAAACGAGAGCAGGAATGGCTATAACAAGCCCCCATAGTGTTGTTAAAAGGGCTGCTGAAATATCATTAGCCAGCATTCCAGGATCAGCTTGCCCGCTTCCAGAAAGCGTAGCAAATGCTCCAACCATACCAAGAACCGTTCCGAAAAGACCCACCATAGGAGCGGCTTGCGCTACTAAAGAAATATAGTTAATCCAAACCATATTTTTACGGTTTTCATTGATAGAGAAGTCTGCCACAGCATCTTCTACTTTTTCTCTACCAAGGTCTTCAGGGCTTGTGGCATCAACATTCGGCAAGGCGTAAGCCATCATGCGCCCAAGGTAACTTGGGTCAGCAGAAGATGCTTCTATAGCAGAGCGAACACGACAGTTCGTCATATGATCTAAAAGCTCATTCTTAAGATCTACGGGGCAAAACTTAGCGCGGGAGATATTCATAAAATTAAACACCACTAATGCAAACAACGCCAATGACACCACAAGGATAAGGAACATAGTGGAACCACCAGCTACCACATACTGTTGTAATGCGTTTGTCTTCTCCTGCCCAAAAGCTAAAGATACAGATGTGAGAGTTATTAGAGCGTAGATATTCCCCTTATAATGGGGACGGTTACTATTGAGAAAAATATCGTTCTTCATAAAAGTCCTAGTATATCATAATTTCTTCCACGAGCAATTCAGCGCAAGTATTCTTTTAAAAAAGCACGCTCCATTTATCATTTAAAACCAAAATGCATGCTTCTTATCGTCACAGACAACTATTTAGCTCCAAATTTATCATTATCACGTTTTATCTGGTCTGTAATTTGCAAAGCTAAGCGTAGGGCTTCTAGTCCATTTTGCCCTGTCACCTCTGGCTGCCTTTTCTCTCTCACTGCATTTGCAAAAGAAGCTAACTCTAAGTAGAGCGGCTCTCCTTTTTCAACAGGGACCTTCTTCTTATCTAATCCTAGTAACCCCTTTTTAACGATGTGCCCTTCTTGATTTTGGTAATCTAATGATAAATACGCATCACCTTGGAAAACCCTGATTTCACGTAATTTTTCTGAGCTAATCCTGCTTGCGGTAATATTTGCAACCGCACCATTTTCAAAACGTAATCGTGCATTGGCTATATCTTCATGTTTAGTGATAACAGGAATTCCAACCGCATCAACCGAGATGACAGGCGCACCTACTAAATGAAGGATAATTTCAATATCATGAATCATGAGATCCAATACAACACCAACATCTAAACTTCTCTTCGGAAATGGAGAAAGCCTTTGAGCCTCAATAAAACGCGGATACCCTACCTGCTTTTCAAGCGCCTTCATTACTGGATTAAAACGCTCTATGTGACCAACTGCGAGTATCTTATCTTCTCGCTCAGCAATATTCACTAGCTCTCGTGCATCTTCTAATGTTCCTGCAATAGGCTTTTCCATTAGGATATGCACTCCTCTTTTCATAAGTTCTCCGCCCACTTTTAAATGCGCATCGGTAGGCACAGCGACGGAAACAGCCTCCGTAAGCTGAGCTAACTCATCAAGGGTTTTTACAGGCTCTGCTCCGAATTCTTTCGCGACAGCCTTAGCTCTCTTAAAGTCCGCATCATAGACCGCAACTAAATCTGCCCGTTCCAATTTACTAATCACACGCGCGTGATTCCTCCCCATTACTCCTGCCCCTGCGAGTCCAAACTTCATGGGAAAAGTGTTACGTGAATATATCCTCAGTGTTAAGGATTATTCTCATAAAAAAACCCGCCATTAATTTGGCGGGTTGTAATATAAAAAATTGAGCTAAAAGCGAAGTGAACTTACCCTAAGGTGAATTCTACTACCTCTTCATCTCCAGATGGAGCGTCATCTTTTTTCTCTCTCTTAGGAGAAGATCCGCCCACAGCTTTAATACTCATCTTGACACGACCTTTTTCATCAACGCCAACACATTTAGCAGTGACTTCTTGTCCCACTTTCACAACATCTTCTGTTTCTTTCACACGCTCATGTGAAAGCTCAGAAATATGAATGAGTCCGTCTTTTCCAGGAAGCACTTCCATGAATGCACCAAACTTAGTGGTGCTCACTACTTTACCAGTATAAGATTTTCCGACCTCCACCTCTGCGAACATGCGCTCCAGAAGTTCTTTAGCACGGTTTAAGCTCTCAGGTTTAGCAGCGTAAATTTGCACTGTCCCACTGTCATCTACAGAAATCTCAGCACCTGAGTCCGCCTGTAGATTACGAATATTTTTTCCACCAGGCCCAATGAGTTCACCAATTTTAGATGGCTCAATCTTCATGGTTTCAATACGAGGAGCATTTTCACTCAGCCCGTTAGCCTCAGAAATAATCGTATCCATGTAGTTAAGAACATCGATGCGACCTTGCTTCGTTACGTCAATAGCAGCTTCTAAGATATCGAGAGAAACACCTGGAAGCTTAAGGTCTAACTGGTAACCAGTAACACCCGCCTTTGTTCCACAAAGTTTAAAGTCCATATCACCGAAGAAATCTTCACTCCCGATAATGTCTAGAAGAAGCTTATGATCCTTAAGCTCACCAGACTCTGTTTTCTCAGTTACAAGACCACAAGAGATTCCAGCTACTGGAGCTTTAAGAGGAACACCCGCTTCCATGAGAGCCATAGAGCCTGAACAAACAGTCGCCATAGAGGTAGATCCATTAGAGGACATTATCTCTGAACTAATACGCATGGTATATGGGAAATCTTCTGGATCAGGAAGCACTGGCGCGATAGAACGCTCAGCAAGTGCCCCGTGTCCTATTTCACGACGGTTCTGACCACCGAAACGTCCTGTCTCACCTACAGAGAAAGGAGGGAAGTTATAGTGGAGGAAGAAGTTCTTAGAATCTTCTCCACCAGCATAGTTGTCCATATAGAGTTTTTCATCTGCTGGAGCAAGAGTTGCTAGGGAAAGCGCTTGAGTCTCACCACGTGCAAAGAGTGCTGAACCGTGAACCTTAGGAATATGTCCCACTTCACCGGTTAACTCACGTAGATCATCGATCTTACGTCCGTCGGCACGAATTCCCTTTTCCATGATAGAAACGCGGAACGCTTTCTTCTGGAGGTAGTCAAAGGCTTGATCAATATCAAAGTTAGAGGCCTCAGGGTCTTTTGCTTTGATTGTGTCTTCTAGCTCTTTTCTAAGGGCTTCTACAGCCTTACTACGCTCTACTTTAGATGGCTTATAGATCGCATCTTCGATCTTATCACCAGCAACTTGGTAAGCTACTTCTAGAAGATCTTCCTTAGGAAGTCTTAAGTCATATTCACGAGTCGCTTTTCCACAAAGCTTCACGAGCTCTTCTTGTGAGGCGATCAGGATTTGAACTTGCTCCTGAGCAAAACGGAGCGACTTCTTGAATTCTTCATCAGGTAACTCATTCGCCGCACCTTCAATCATGATGACATCATTCTTGTTGCCAACGTAAACGAGGTCTAAGTCACTCTCTTCACGCTGGTCGAAAGTAGGGTTCACTACGAACTCTCCATTTACGCGTCCCACACGCACCGCACCGACAGGACCTGCGAATGGGATATCAGAAATGGCAAGAGCTGCAGAAGCGCCGTTCATGGAAAGAATATCGGAATCATTGATACCATCAGCACTGAGAAGAAGCGCGATGATCTGCGTGTCGTAGAGATAGCCTTTTGGGAAAAGAGGACGTAAAGGACGGTCCGTCATACGACAGGTAAGGATCTCCTTTTCAGTAGGACGCCCTTCACGCTTAAAATAACCGCCAGGGAATACTCCCGCTGCAGTTGCTTTCTCTTTATATTCTACGGAAAGAGGGAACCAGTCTTGCCCTTCTTTAACTTTAGTAGCGGAAACAGCGGTCACCATAATCATGGTGTCTCCAGAACGGACTGTTACAGCCCCATCAGCGAGCTGACCCATTTTCCCTGCTTCAAATGTAATCGGGGAATTGCCCACATTACTTGTAATCGTGTGAATACTCATTTTTATATTTAGTTAGTTTTGTTAACCTTAAGAGAATTTATTCTTAGGTTGGTTCCTAATAACATTTACACAATCATCTTAACTTCGGGAGACTCTGACATCTGTCTTCAAAATAAAAACAGGTGTCAGAGGCGTCCTCCATCGTTAAATTATTATATACCTGCCCTTAGGTATTTAATTAAACCAAAGAGGCTAGATATTACTCTAGCCCTTTAGTTTATAAAATCTTAGTTACTTACGTAATCCTAATCCTTGGATGAGTTTACTGTAACGCGCTTCATCCTTTTTCTTAACGTAAGTAAGTAATTTGCGTCTCGTTGCCACCATCTTAAGAAGACCTCTTTTTGAGGCTACATCTTTTTTATGTATCTTGAGGTGTTCAGTAAGATCAAGGATTCTTTCCGTGAGTAAAGCGACTTGATAATCTGCGCTTCCTGTATCATTTTCGTGAGTTTTAAACTCAGCAGTATTTATATTGCTCATAATATCTTGGGATATGGATAGTAAGCCAAACCATCCAGTCCTGTTTATTGGCTGAGATAAGAGCTAAGCTGTGTAAATAAATATAGCAACCTTAAAAAACTAATTCTCTCTCCCCAACAAATACAACTCTTGAGCTTTAGTTTCTGTCACTTGCTCAATAGGTCCCTCTAATGGTATCTCAATGTGACGCATTCCATCAGACTGGGCTTTAAATTCATTCATCAATTTAGCCTTACCTGGGAAGGAAGCGGCAGGGATCTTTAGTAAAGCCTCTCCATTAAAGTGCCTTTCACTCCTCAATAATTTCACATAGTCATCTCTATCCAATTCTGGATTTCCATTAACGGCTATATCCCCTTTCATCTTCAATAGTTGAATTGCTTTTTCTCTAAGCCCTTTCCTTTGCAGCAGAGAAACCCTTGAGACCTTAGGCATATCTAAAGTTTTGTTAATATATTCATTACTGGGCTCAGAAATGCCGAAATCTAAAGAGAGGTTTACAGCTTTATCTAAAGAACTCTCTAATCTTGCGTTTTTGACAAAGATCTGTTCGCCTTCTATCTGCAGTTCCCAATCTGTTTCATCGAATTTATAGGCTTTATAGTTAACAGTGCTATCTAATGTAGTTAAAGCTCTCCAAACTGGTATCTCATGTGTTAGCTTAAAGGCATTTTCATGAACAACTTCACTTTCCACCCCGTCAACTTCACTTTCTTTCATGAGAGGGATGAATTTGTAAGAAAGACCCTTAGCTGAATCTAGAACCCCATTGAAAGTATATCTAGCGTTAATGACTCCTGTAATTAATGGTTGAAAGTCTTCTTTAAAAACATCCTGTGTCTTACAATTTGTTATCACGCCTTTTCCAGAAATCGAAGAACTATCTCCATCTGTAGCATTGAGCTCTAGAGTAAACTGTGCCTCTCCTTTATCAAAAGTAGCATCTACAATTTGAAATTTATTATTATTTATGATCACTGTCATTGAAACTATTGAAACATCTTTAAGCCAAGCGTAAGTAAAAGTCCCCCCTTTAAGGGTTGCCACAGTGTTTTCAGGATTCTTAGTTAAAGCCAGCGTAGTATCTGAAATTCGCCCTTTTGTTTTTTCTGAATACCCCCAACTACAAGAAAAACTTTTAACTTCAAGATTATCAAATCTGAACCAGCTTTTATTATCTAATAAAGGCATTAAAAGGGACTCTCCACTATTATTTTTAGATTGAGAGATTTTTGTATGAAGATCGAGCCTTTCACATGTCACATTACTCGTATAAAACTGCTCTTTTTTACTGACTAAATTCCCTAGAGGAATACTTAAATTTCTGAATTCAAATTCATCAAAGAAGCTTTTATTCGTCCCGGTGGCACTTAATTTACCAATACTAACAGGTGAAAAAAGTCCACCTGAAACATCTTTTAAAGAAACTTCTTCAGCATTAAGAGAAGCTTTAATTTTCTCATTAATTTTTTCAGCAAATGCAGGCTTTTGATGGGCAGTAGCTAAAAAGTAGAAGATAACACTACTAACAAGCAATAAAATAAGAAGAAATTTCAAAAAAATCCTCAGCAAGTAAGAACCCAAATCCGCCTTACTACTTAAAAGGCGTGGAGCTTTGAAAATTTGAAAAAAGACTCCTTGTTTAGAAATCCAACTAGAGATTTCTTGATTGTATTTGTCGATGCGCTCTTGATCCATGGTTTATCAAAAATTACCCTTACTTCGTTTGCTTAGAGGGCTTTTGTTTCAACGTCAATATAAAGTAATGTTTGTAATTCTTTCCTATTGCATAATCATCGCTCTTATTACATCTTAATTATCTAATGCCACAATTAGAACCAAAGGCTTATAAGGTTAGATTGCAAGTTTACGAAGGACCTCTAGACCTACTCCTTCATCTGATAAAAAAAGATGAGCTAGATATCTATGAAATTCCTATAGAACGGCTTACTGGGCAATATATGCAACACTTAGAGACCTTCAAGCGACTTAATATCCCTCTCGCATCAGAGTTTGTCGTGATGGCTGCTAATCTCATGTATTTAAAAAGTAGAGCTCTATTACCTAAAAAGCTGCAACCACCCGAGGAAGAAATAGAAGAAAATGATCCAAAGTGGGATCTCATTCGACAACTCTTAGAATATAAAAAATTTAAGGACGCGGCACTCTATCTAAGCAACCAGCAAACACAAACAGGCAACCTTTTCGCAAAACAGATCTCTCTTGATAATGACATGGAAGTCGCACCAATAATCTCAGACACTTCTGTTTTTGAACTTGTCAGAGCATTTCAAAAAGTAGTTCGGCGCTTTGAAGAGGAAAATGAATTAGGAAAAATCGTAGATGATCATTTCAGTGTATCTGACAAAATAGAATTCCTCCTAGATGCGGTTCCCTATGGAAAAGACAAATGCTTTGACTCCCTATTTTCTAAAAGTAAGACTAAACAAGAGGTCATTGTCACTTTTCTGGCTATATTAGAACTAGTAAAATTAGGTAAGCTTCATTTCAACCAAGACGAAATGCTAGGACTCATTAAAATTTCACAACCTAAATGAGTAAGCCATATTCCATAGCTCTTTTCGGAGGCTCTTTTGATCCTATTCACATTGGTCATGTAAGTTTAATTGAACAGATAGCCATAGAGTTTTCTTTTGATAAAGTAATAGTTCTACCTTGTAAGCAATCTCCCCACAAAAAGAACGCTCCTATTGCTAGTGATGCAGATCGATTAGGCATGTGCCAGATCGCAACTGCACACATCGACATCGTAGAGGTCAGCGATTGGGAAATAAACGAATCTTCAGAGCAATCTTACACTTGGTCAACGGTAGAGTATCTGAAAAACAAATACCCATCGGCGAAATTATTTTTCATTTTAGGAACAGACCAATGGAATGTATTGCATAAGTGGGCTCGATATGATTACCTGAAGTCAGAACTGACATTCGTAGTTGTGAAAAGACAAGAGGAAGTTATAGAAAGAGTAGACGCTAAATATATATCTCTAGATTTTAATAACCCAGTGTCTTCCACGTTAATTAGAAGTCAATTTTCTAATGAGAGCAAACCCTCAGGCTTATCGCCTAGCGTATTAGAATTCATCTTATCCAAAGGACTTTATAAAAAGTAACTACACCTCATGTTTGGAAAAAAAATAGGAGGCCGAGTCTATTATTCCGCCTGAAATCTCAGAAATACTCAATCCTTCCGTATCGATCTTGAATTGAGAAACTTCTTCGTATATGGGATCTCTTTCCTCCATAAGTGTAAGAATTTTCAGTTCCATCTCTCCTCCACTCAGAAGGGGGCGATTATTATCATTAGAGACTCTTTTAAAGGTCTCTTCCTTAGTAGTTCTTAACCATACGACATAACCAAGTGACTTCAAGAGGTCTCTATTAAGGTCAGAAACAGGCATTCCGCCACCTGTACTAATGACTGCTTTTTCGGTTGCTGTCTGGCAAAAATTTTCAAGCATTTCATGCTCCAGCTTCCTGAAGTAAGGCTCTCCTTTCTTTTCGAAGATTTCAGAAATCTTCATCCCTTCTCTTTTTTCAATCATTTCATCAGTTTCAATATGATGGAAATTGAGCTTTTTAGAAATCTCTCTAGCAATGGCACTTTTACCAGTCCCCATAAATCCTACTAAAACGATATTCTCTGCTATACTCACAACGGAAAGGTCACATGAATTCGAGCGCTTGAATAGATCATAAGCAAGTAATTTTTAGTTCTTGATAAAATGGACAACCCTAAGAACAGTTATCTTAACAATGGAAACTGAAATTTTAGTCGCAGATTTATATAACTGGAAAGACGCCAGTGTAACTGCTTCAGCCCTATTGAAAGATGGACAGGTGGTAGCTCTCCCAAGTGAAACAGTTTATGGCCTCGCTGCCAGTATTTATGAAGAGGAAGCTTTAGACTATATTTTCGAAGCTAAGGGGCGTCCTTCATATGACCCTTTAATCGTTCATATAGGGGAAGTTTCTGACCTTTCCAAAGTAGCGGAAATAAGTGATGAACTTAAGCCCATCGTTAACTTGCTTACGGAAACATTCTGGCCTGGTCCTTTGACTCTTGTCTTACCAAAAAAGAAAGAGATTTCAAACACCATAACAAGCGGCTTAGATACCGTGGCAGTGAGGCTACCTGAAAATGAAATTTTGAGAGAAACTTGCAAGATCGCCGGGCCTCTAGCAGCCCCTAGCGCGAACCGCTTTGGAAGCATAAGCCCAACTTCCGCTTCAGCAGTATTTAAGGAGCTAAACGGACTCATCCCCCTTATCGTTGACGGAGGAGCATCCCGCGAAGGAATAGAAAGCACAATTATTAAGCCCTCTCCTGCTCCAGCCGAAGGAAAGAAGCCTATATTCACTTTACTCCGTCCAGGAGCAACGACTCGCGAGGAACTACGTAAGATTGGCAAGATAGAGAAGCCAAAACCACCTAAGAAGGACTCCACAGAGAGCATAAAGGTGGATGCTCCTGGGATGTTAGATTCGCACTATGCACCAAAGACACCTTTATATCTCTTTAATTCGTTTGAGGAATTTAAGCCTGAAGAAGGAAAGAAATACGGGCTATTCACCCTTAAAGGAGAAGATGGGATGTACTTTAAAAAACACGCTTGGGATGAAGTGATGACCTTAAGCCCTGGAAACGGAAAGACTAAAGAAGGAGCGGTTCGTTTCTTTTGGGCGATGCGCCAATTAGATGAAAAAGGGCTCGATGCAATTATTGCAGAACCGATGAATACTGCGAATATTGGAGAAGCGATGATGGATCGCTTGAGACGAGCTGCAGTTAATTGCTGATTTAGACAGCCCATATATGCTGCCTATTGCAGATAAACAAGTCGCTTTAGAGAAGATACTTCGCGGCTGTCTCCACATCCTTATCCCCTCGTCCAGACATGTTACAAATGATGATTTCATCCTTAGACATTTTACCAGCAGTTTTTAAGACATATGCTAGACCATGAGAAGTCTCTAAGGCAGGAAGTATTCCCTCTATACTAGAGATTTCTTTAAATGCTTTGAGAGCTTCATCATCGGTAGCGTAATCGTATTCGGCTCTCCCTACATCTTGCAGATAGGCATGCTCTGGTCCAATGGCAGCGTAATCTAAGCCTGCACTCACAGAATGTGTCAGCTCTATTTGACCATCATCATCAGCTAGGAGCCAAGTTTTAGTGCCTTGTAAGACGCCTAGCTTCCCTCCTTGAAATCGTGCTGCATGACGCTCAGGAATAATCCCGTCTCCGCCAGCTTCTACTCCCATCATTCTTACCTCTGTATCCTCTAAGAAAGGATGAAAAAGACCTATCGCATTTGAACCACCGCCTACACACGCTACTAATAAATCGGGAAGGCGTCCTTCTTTAGCGAGAATTTGCTCACGCGCTTCCAGACCAATAACACGGTGAAAGTCTCTCACCATCATAGGAAATGGGTGCGCTCCAAGTGCAGAACCCAAAATATAATGCGTATTTTCTACAGAAGCGACCCAATCTCGCATTGCTTCATTTACCGCCTCTTTTAAAGTCGCTTGTCCTGCGGTGACGCCAACTACTTCCGCTCCCATGAGGCGCATACGAGCGACATTAAGCGACTGTCGCTCCATATCCACTGACCCCATGTAGACGCGACATTCCATCCCAAAGCGGGCGCATACGGTAGCAGTCGCTACACCGTGTTGACCAGCACCCGTCTCTGCAATGATACGCTTTTTCCCAAGACGTTTAGCGAGTAAAATTTGTCCGATCGCATTATTAATTTTGTGAGCTCCTGTATGAAGAAGATCTTCACGCTTAAAGTAAATTTTAGCTCCCCCTAGTTTCTCAGTGAGACGTTCTGCAAAATAAAGAGGGGTGGGTCTACCACAAAAGTTCATCAAGAGGTCATCGAGCTCTTCTTGGAATGCAGGGTCTTTTCGCGCTGCTATATATGCCGCCTCTAAGTCTAAGAGTGGCGTCATCAGCGTCTCAGGCACGAACATGCCGCCAAATTTCCCAAAGTGACCTGATTTATCCGGAAGAGTTGCAGTAGACATAATTTATTAAATGTAGCAGAGATTTTTTAAAGAACAGTAGAAAATTACTAAATACGCCCTTTTTGAATCCCTAGTAAATAAGGGGCTTTTGATCGCGTATTATGAGGATTTACTTTCAGAACATTATATTGCGTGGAATATAGTGAGCTCGCCCATTCGTCAACGGCACTCGCTTCCGCAGCTCCGCCCTCATGTCCTGGATAACAGACAATCGTTAATAGCCCTCCTTCTGAAATGAGGCTAAGCGCTTTATCTAGAGCATATAGAGTCGTATCTTTTTCGGTGATCACTGATTTGTCACTATTCGGTAAATACCCTAAATTAAACATAATAGCGGACACCTTCTCAACACAGTGTTCTGCGAGTTTACTATGACAACATTGGTGCAAGCTTACTCTGGGAAGGTAATCTTTTCCCTTTAGCCATCCCTCATCCTCTAATAGATCTTTGGTTTGTTTAATAGCCTCCCCCTGCACATCAAAGGCATAAACTTTACCTTTGTCCCCTACGCACTGGGCAAGAAAAAGCGTGTCATACCCATTACCAGCAGTAGCATCGATAGTAGTATCACCCTCCTTTATAACTCGAGCAATCCAATTATGAGCGATCGCAAGGGTGCGTAAACTTAACATGTATTGACACTCTCACTTATAAGCATCCCGTCAAGAGCTAGCTCTTAATAAACGTCTCTTGCGTAACGCTTCTCTTTCTTAAGAAGTTTAATGTAATCCACCGCTTCTTGTTCACTCATTTTTCCGTGAACTTCCGCGATCTTATGAAGCACTAGATCTACGTCCTTCGCCATGCGAGATGCATCACCACAGATATAAAAGTGGGCGCCTTCTCGGAACCATTTCCAAATTTCGGAGCCTTCTTCCATCATGCGATCTTGCACGTAAATTTTTTCTTTTTGATCACGTGAGAATGCTGTTGTGAGCTTATTAAGCCCCCCTTTCTTCTGCATGCCGTCAAGCTGCTCTGCATACAGAAAATCTGTTTCTACATGCGGGTTTCCAAAGAAGAGCCAGTTTTGCCCCTCTGCCTTCGTCGCTTCACGCTCTTCTAAGAATGCTCGGAACGGAGCAATCCCTGTTCCTGGCCCACACATAATAACATTCTTTTTCGTATCTTCTGGGAGACGAAATGCCTTATTAGAATGAACAAAGACTCCTGGATTCATTCCTTCTGAACGGTCGGAAAGGAAAGTAGAGCAGACTCCACCGCGGCTTCTTCCATGCCCTTCATAGCGCACAATAGCAACGGTAAGATGAACTTCTCCAGGGTGTGCCTTGGGGCTAGAAGAGATCGAGTAGAGGCGCGGCTGTAACTTCTTAAGAACACCTACGAACTCCTCGGCATCTATGAAATCCGCAGGATGATCTAAGATCAGGTCTATAAGTTCCCGGCCCCAACAAAAGTCATCATACGCTTTCTTATCGTCAGCTTCCACCAGAGAGCGTAAAAACGGTGAACCGCTATTACTCTGCCATGTTGTGATCAGCTTTTTATTGAGGGAGCGTATATCGTAATTTGAGATAAGAGCTTCCCTTAAAGTAGCGGTCTTCTTATCTGGAGTAGGGACTTCTTCTGTCGGTTTAAAGCCCAGATTTTCAATAATCTCATCCACCACCTCAATCGGATTCTTAGGTAATACTCCTAGTGCATCACCGGCCTCGTAGACGAGATCAGAGCCCTCCAAAGAAAGCTCAGTGTGGAATGTCTCGCGCTGAGAACCTTCTTTATTCAAATTATAATTATTGAGAATAGGTGCAGGGAACGGGTTCTTTTTCCCAAACGGAACCGTTTCGTCTATCGTTTCCTCTTCGACCACTATTGCCGAATTCGCCCCAAACGCCTGAAGCACCTTTCCTTGCCATTCATCGAACGGGTCTTCATAATCGACGTCGGCATCCACGCGATCAGCCATGCGTCTGCCGCCAAGCTCCCCTAGGCGCTTATCAAAGTCTATCCCAATTTGGCAAAAGTCGGGATACTCTGTATCCCCTAGCCCAAAGACGGCATATTTTACCCCTTCCATCTTAGGAGCATACTCTGACATAAGTGCGGCATGGAGGTCTGTCGCATTATCGGGCGCTTCCCCATCACCATAGGTTGAGGTAATTATCAAAAGGTTCTCAATATTAGGAAGATCATTTACTGAGACCTCAGCCATGTCTTGAATCGTGACCTCTAGTGTATCCTTTGTCGCTTTTGCTAGCTTCCTAGAACATCCCTCGGCATTTCCTGTCTGTGATCCATA
>CALLLS010000046.1 GCA_938008215.1 uncultured Verrucomicrobiales bacterium
GCAGAGGGCAAAGAATGAGGCAGGAGTAATGCGTGCATTGCGACTAACGAATGATAAAGCCTTCTGTTATAAAGGCAAAGTAACCCAAAGGGCAAAAACATATTCCCTTTTTTAAAGACATTATAATATCAAGAGATTTCATATTGATCGTAAAAGATAGTTTCCAGAAGTCCCCTTAATAGAAATAAATCTGTGCAGGTTACGAAATTTGCGGTTAATAAGTGATAATGATTAAGTTTCTTCATACTAGAATCCGTGTAGCAGATTTAGACAAGACTATAGATTTCTATGAGAAGCTAGGTTTCCAGCTTTCTGAGAAAAAAGATTCGCCAGCGGGTAATAAACTCGCATTCCTCACTTTACCAGAGAGCGACCACTTTTTGGAGCTTTGTTATTCTCCTGAATATAAAGTAAATGTTCCTGAAGACCTTATACATACTGCAGTTGGTGTACAGGACATCATTGCTTTTTGTGACGAACTAGAGAAAAAGGGAATAGAGATTTGGCCATCAAAATGGAGTGAGAAATTTTCGTCAGGTGATAAGAAAATGGCGTTTGTTACAGATCCAGATGGATATGAAGTTGAAATCCTCGAAAGATAAGTATAAATAATCAAACTATGAAAAATACTCACAAATTCATTTTAGCATGTCTATGCACTTTCTCGGTTCAAATTTCTCATGCTGACAAAGTAGATGACCTCATGGAAGTGATGCATATAAAATCTCAGATGATAAGAGGCTTTGACGCTATGCAGCCGACAATTGATATGCAAGTCAAACAACTGTCTCTCAATGAAGCGCAAACAGAAGAATTAACTAGAATCTATAAAGAATGGTTTGAAAATGACTATGAGCAAGAAAAGGTGTTTGAAGAGGCTAAGAATATATACCGTAAAGCGTTCACAGATGAAGAGCTTGATGACTTAATTACGTTTTATAAGATGCCTATTGGTGAAAAGTTTGCGATTACCTTTCCCCAAATTATGCAAGCGAATACTATCAACTCAATGAAGGAGGGACAGAGAAGCCAAGCGATATTACGTGAAAAAGCTAAACCGTTCCTAGAAAAATTAAATAAAGGCTCTGAATAACTGTAGTTCCGAGTTGTGAGGCTATTCGTTGAGGAGTTGCTTCTCATAACTCGCGAATTTCTCTTTTTCCTGACTATCTACATTAGGATAATCCAGTCCTAATGATTGAAGCTTCTCTACTGTAATGCGAGCTACTTCTTTTCGCATGAAGGGTTTGTCGTCAGCAGGGATGGCATGCCACGGAGCGCAGTCTGTAGAGGTGGCTTTTAAAGTTTCTTGATAGGCTTGCATATAGTCACACCAAAGAGCGCGTTCAGCTAAGTCACCACCCTCAAACTTCCAATTCTTTTCGGTTGTTTGGAGGCGGTCTAGGAGTCTACTCTTTTGCTCTTCTTTAGAGACATTTAGCCAGAACTTTAGAATGACTGTCCCGTTATTAGAAAGGTGGCGTTCATGCTCTCGAATCGCACGAAACCGCTCTATCCATAAGTCATCTAGGTTTTCGGGAATGTGTATTCTCTGCCCATTTAAATATTCGGGATGCACTCTTACCACAAGGGTTTCTTCATAGTAACTTCTATTAAACACACCTATACGCCCTCTCTCTGGTAAGCACTTAGTAGTGCGCCAGAGGAAATCGTGCTCCAGCTCTTCTTTGGAAGGTTTTTTAAAAGAGTGAACTTGGCATCCTTGAGGGTTAACTCCGCTGAGGACAGCTCTGATTGTACTATCTTTTCCGGCTGCATCCATGGCTTGAAAGACAAGAAGGACAGAAAAACGATTGTCAGCATAAAGGACTCTTTGGAGCTTATCTAATTTGCTGACGAGCTCTTTCAGCTCTACCTTAAGCTTTTTCTTGCTATGGCTACCAGATGGAGGAGTAGTCTGCAAATTAGAGATGGAAAAAGAGCCGTCAGTAGGAACGAGGTGAGAAGGAGGCATGAAGAGAGTCTATGATCTCTAATACTTCATAGACAAGTGCGATTTATATAAACACAAGCCTCTTTAACCAAGCTGCATGGACCCTTGGTGTGAGGCGCCATCTCTAAGGTCCATGCTTTTTGCTTTTAAGTTTCCTACAAGAACTGCTTTCTTATGCAGAGTAACGTTTCCTGTACATGTTATGTTTCCAGTAAGTTTACCATCTATGATGACTTCCTCAGCAGTAATGTGCTGATCACATTCTATTTCTACTTTTTTCTCAACTAAGAGTTTCTTACATGATATCTTACCTGTTATCCTTCCGCTAGCTCTAATAATGAGGTCATTCTGGCAATCAGCTGAAGAGTGAAACGTGCCTTCGATAATAAGGTTGTTACATGCTACCGATAGATTATTGAGACTGCCTTTTTTCTCTACCCTTACGTTTCCTCGTGTTCTGATACTGGTATTCCATAGAGAATTAATGCTATGATCCTTAATGGAAATGTATGTCCCACAATGAGGGCATAAGGACGAAGTCGCTGTCTTTATGATGGAATGTGGCTCTCGGCACTCATAGCATACGATAAGCTTTTCTCTAGGGTCTCCCACATATTTGGAATACTTATTAGCATTAGTGCCAGCCTTATAACGATTTTTACTGATGCCATCTAATAAGCTTACAGTTTGTTCAGGTTCTTCCAGCTCTAGCTCTAACTGAGGCTGAACCTCTAAATCACTACACTTTTTAGAAATAGGTTCACATGATTCTATCTCTTTAGGTATGGGTAAAGGTTCTTTAGAAACTTCTTTTTCAATAGGAGGTTGAGGAGAGTCTACTTTTTCTTTTTTAAGAATGATGAGAGGAGGAACTTTTTTCTCATTCGGCTCTTCATTTTCAGAACAAGTCTCGTCAGAGGTGCTATCCGTGACGCTATCTACTACAGTAGATGGTTTTATACGAAAATGAGGTACCGTATCATTTTCCTCTATAACAGGCTTACCATTCTTAAGCTTAAAGTATGCCTTACAAGCTCGGCAATTAGTTGATACCGTTAATCTAGACTCTTCTTGTGTAATACCGCAGAATGGGCATTCTACCGTATTACTAGCGCTTTTCCCTCTTCTGAAAAACGGTATAATTGGAAGGTTCTAGTTAAGGGTTACTGAGTGACTGTTAGGCTTGAGCAGGATTAGCAGTAGGTGCTGAGGCTACTTTCTTCTCAGGGGCTGCAACAGGCTTAGAAGAATTCAGAGATGTTTTTCCAATTTCAGAACTCCCTACGAAGACAGCGCCAGCGTCAACTTTTAAGACCGCAGCTTTAATGTCACCAACGATTTCTGATGTGCGAAGGAGTTCAATACGATCTGTGGCTTCAAGGTTGCCTTGGATCTTTCCGTGGACAACAATCGTGCCTGCCTTGATGATCGCCTTAATGACCGCGTTCTGATTGATTGTAACTACTCCTTTGGTTGTGATTTCACCATCTACATTGCCGTCGATGGAAATGTCACCAGTTAGTTTTATTTTGCCAGTGATGGATACATCTTTTGATAAAATATTACCAGTTTCTGAAGAGCTGGACCTAGATCCAGGACTTTCTGTGGAGAATGACGGCGCTGGAGAAGGTGCAGGTCTAGGCTGCGCTGGAGCGTCGTTACTTGAAGGTGAGTTTCCTTTTAATTTATCAAACATGGTAGTGTTATTTTTGTGTAATGAATACTAATTTAAGTGAACGGAAAAGCTAATTTTTCTCTGTTTCCTTAATAGACTCAGAATTAGAATTTGCCACATGCTATGGTGAACAATTTAAATGAAGTAGCTTTTTTAGCTATTTCTTATTAGCATTAGGGCTTTTCTTCAGGTGGGATGGGCGCTTTAGAGGTGATTGATCTACTATTTATCAGACCTCTTAGCGAGCCAAGATCTTCATCGGATAAGGAGTCTAGCTCATTATAAATGCCTAAGGCTTCTTCTTTTCTTCCAGCCTTTAGATTGCTCTCTGCGATAAGAACCTGAGCCATAGGAGTAAAGGTAGGATCTTCTAGATTGACCGCTTGTTGTAAGAACTGCTCTGCTGCTTCTGCCTGCCCATTCTTTAAAAGTTTTGAAGCTAAGTTTACGAGTGCTCCAGCGTATGCTGGGTGATCACTGTAATCATTTAGAAAAGATTTTAGATTCTCTATCGAGGCGTCCTTTTCATTTTTATCCCACTGAGCGTCAGCGAGGGCTAAGAGAGCTGTTCCTCCTGAAGGAGTGCCAGAATACTTTTGAGCGACGTCCTGTAAGCTTGAAGCATTCTCTGCATTCATAAGGGCAGCACTGGCATCTGCCAGTTTACTCTCTTTCATGCCTCTAAAGATGATGAAGCCTGCAATAATGAGAGCAAGGGCTATCCCGGCGATGATAAGATTCTTTTGATTCTTATCTAAAAATTGATCAAGCTGCGATGGACCTTGCTCGATTTCACCGATAGCAATTGGAGCTTGTTGTTTGTTTTCTGACATATTCTATAATTTGGATAATAATTGAAGGCTGGAGAATCAAGCTTTGTTCTGTAAGATCTTGTTTTTTGATGAGGGGTAAGAGGAACAAAAGGAAATTATAAGATGGCATCAGGCATGAGCGCTTTTGCTTCTGGGAAATCTGAGAGCTTTACTTCTACAACAGATATAAATTTAGCGATCTGCTCTTTCGCGAGTCCTACGTTTGCCTTACCTTCTACTTCGATGTTATTTAACTGTTTTCTCGTCAGTGGCATAGCGTTATCGTCCGCTAAACGAGTGAGGAGGTTGTTCTCATTAATCTTTGCTTCTCTAAGATCATTCACCGTCGCAACAGCATGCTTTTTAATGATCGAGTGCGCCTCTTCTCTTCCCATTCCAGCTTTCACGGCTTCCATCATGATGGTGGTAGTGAGGAGGAAGGGTCTGTAGTATGTGTTTTCTTTTTCTATGACCGGCGCATAGGTATCCATTTGATCAAGGATTGTGAGAAATGTTTCTAAAAGTCCATCAATAGCATAAAATGAGTCAGGTAGCATGACGCGGCGAACTACGGAACAGGAGACGTCGCCCTCATTCCATTGGTCACCAGAAAGCCCAGAAGCCATCGTGAGGTAGCCTTTGAGTATCGTGGCAAAACCATTAAGCCTCTCACATGAGCGTGAATTCATCTTATGGGGCATAGCTGAAGAGCCTGTTTGTCCAGGAGCAAAACCTTCTGAAGCGGTTTCATGGCCAGCCATTAGACGTAGCGTTTTCGCGAAGGAGGAGGGCGCGGAGGAGAGTTGGTTCAAGACGGAAACGATTTGATAGTCGAGCGATCTAGGGTAAACCTGACCTACATTTGTCCATTTCTGAGGTATGCCGAGGTGCTTTGCGATAGCCGCTTCTAGATCGAGAGCGTTCTGAGTATTTCCATCGAAGAGGGAGATTTGATCCATTTGTGTGCCTACTGCGCCTTTTAGCCCTCTGACAGGGTAAGCAGAAATGGTATGCTCTAGCGAATTAAGCGCTAGGATTAATTCTTCTCCGAACATGCTGAGGCGCTTACCAAAAGTAGTCTGCTGGGCAGCGACATTGTGCGTGCGCGCAGTGATGACGAGGTCAGACCACTTAGTGGCTAACTCTGACATACGATGAAGAGAGGCGAGAACCTTCAAGCGTATGACCTCTAAAGAACGAAACACTTGAAGTTGTTCAACGTTTTCAGTCAAGTCTCGGGAGGTCATTCCTTTGTGGACGTGCTGGTGTCCGGCGAGATCATTAAATTCCTCAATACGTGCTTTTACATCATGGCGTGTTACGCGCTCTCTTTCCATGATGGATTCCAAATTTATAGAATCCTTTACGCGCTCATAAGCAAGAATGGCGTCATTAGGGATTTCCAGACCTAGCTCTTGCTGAGCTTTCATCACGGAAATCCAGAATTCACGTTCTAAAGTTATTCTGCCTTCCGCAGACCAGATGTTTTTAAGTGCTTGAGAGGCGTAGCGTTCTGCGAGGACGTTTGGAATCATGGGTAGAAAGCGGAATTAAAAAATAGGAGAGCTAGGTGGGGAGGGGAACGGAGTCTCTGGAGACCTTTCTGGTTCGGTAGGATTTACAGAGGGTGCCTGACTTTCTTCTTTTATAGCTTCCTCTGATTGCGGTTCATTTTTAGTCTTAGTCTTTCTCGGCTTGCGTATCGGTTTTTTAGGGCTGAAGAAATCTGACACATATTCGGAAATGAGCTCTTCAGTTTGTTTTCTAACTAAAGGGGATACCTTGGCTTCCATAGAATCGATGATATCTTCGGAAAAGGTTACGCCGTCATACTTTGCTTCTAGAAGCTCACTAATGAGAATTTTTATTGGGTCTGAACTATTGCTATCCATATCGTGTATTATTTAAATATTATTCTGAGGAGACATCAAGCGGTGATTGCTAATCTCTCATCATCCAGAAAGCCTGATTTTTCTAAATAGTAGTCATACCCGCCAGCATAACGTGTAATTTGCCCATCACTAATGTGAAGAGTCTGATCAGCTAGGGCGCGAATAAAGTGCACATCGTGCGAGATGAACACAAGCGTCCCCTGGAATTGCTTTAGAGCTAATACGAGCGCTTCGATAGATATGATATCTAAGTGCGTTGTCGGCTCATCCATGAGGAGGAGGTTAGGAGGATCTACAAGGAATTTGACGAGATTTAAGCGGCTTTTCTCTCCTCCAGAAAGAACACTGATGCGCTTATGGACATCTTCACGGCGGAAGAGGAAAGAGCCTAGAAGGCTTCTAGCATCCTCCTCGCGGAGGGTGTCACCAGTGCCCATGATTTCCTCTAGAACGGTGTTATCTTCATTGAGTAGCTCTGTGCGATGCTGGGAGTAATAGCCTATTTTAGTGGCGTATCCTGGCTCTACTGTTCCTTTAGTGGGTTTCTCTGTCCCCGCTAACATCTTAAGGAGGGTGGATTTTCCTGCGCCATTTGGTCCGATGAGCACTATACGCTCACCTTTTTCAACCATTAAGTCTACACCATCATAGATGACTTTTTCACCGTAAGATTTATGGATACCTTTTATTTCAATTACCTTTTGGTTGCTCTTAGGTGGTTGAGGAAAATTAAATTTAAAGACCTTTCGTGGCGCGATAGGCTTCTCCACAACAGGAATTTTCTCTATTTCTTTAAGGCGGCTTTGCACCTGTGATGCTTTTGACGATACATTGCGGAAGCGATCTACAAACTCCTGCATGTGAGCCACTTGTTTGTTATAATTTCGGTATGCCTTTACCTTGCTGTCATAGCGTGAGCCACGTTGCTCTAAGTAATTGCTGTAATTCCCAGTGTAGTGAACGAGCTCTCTTTGATCAATATCTACGACGGTTTCGCAAATGGCATCCATGAAGTCACGATCGTGAGAAATAAGTAAGATCGCCCCAGGATAGTTTTGAAGGTAGCGTTGAAACCAAATGAGTGAGATGAGGTCTAGGTGATTGGTCGGCTCATCAAGCATAAGCAGGTCTGGCTCCATGCATAATAAACGCGCGAGGTGGGCACGCATGATCCACCCGCCTGAGAATTCCTTAAGAGGTTTTTCAAACTGATCTTGTTTGTAGCCTAGTCCTGATAAAACTTTCTTAGCTTTAGCTTCTACCTGGTACCCCGCGTATGAGTTAAATACGTCTTGGGCTTGACCATATTCTTCAGAGTCTGTGGTGTCATCTGCTTCATGCTTTCGCATCGCCTTTACCGCTTCACCCATCTCATCATTGATAGACATGGCTGTCATTAAGACGGTATCATCTCCAGGATCACCGGATTCTTGAGAGAGGAAACCTGTAACGGCATATTCATCGCGGTCTACAGTGCCTTGGTCTGCTTCTTCTTGTCCTAGAACGATGCGGAAAATTGTGGATTTTCCAGCTCCATTGGGGCCCACAAGAGCAATCCGCTCGCCCCAATTTACCGTCAGCTTAGCATTTTCAAAAAGAATCCTACCGTTATAGGATTTCATAAGGTTTTTAATCGTCAGCATAAGATTTTTTTCCTGTTTAAGAGAATTTTCTACAGGTGCAACGTTCTTTTTATATTATCGTGTTTCTAGGACAGAAGTCCGCTTAAGAGAGGTCTTCATAGTATTTTACAAGGCTAGCTCCAAGTGGGCTTTCAAGAGCCTTATCCCAATCGTCTTCAAAGTCTACGTCGCTTAATTTTGGTAAGAGATGGTGATTTAATCCCGCGTCATTCAGCGCGTTCAAGGTGGCAGGAAGGGTTTGCTCTGTGCTCCAAGGAATGTTTCTAAAAGGTGCGGTGGAGAATGCTTTCATGGAAATGAAATAGTATCCTCCATCATAAGTAGGGCCGAGGGTGATATCTGAATCTTTACCTGAGAGAAAGGCGGTATCTATCCATCTAGCAGAGAGGTATGGGCAGTCTGTCCCAATAGCAGCAATACCTGAAAACCCTTCTTCAAATCCCGCTTTAAAGGCGAGCCCGAGCCGGTCTCCAAGATCACCTTCAGATTGGGGGCAGAAATCTACACTCGGTAAACTTTTGTTCAGCGGGCTTATATCTCCGTCTTTACATACGGTATGATCTAGTTGGGGTAGTATCCAATGCTGTATGGGGTCTTTTGCGTCTGAGGGAGCATAGCAAAATCGGTAGTGGCAATTGGGGATCCACTTCAGCTGCTTGATCAATATGGAGACGAGAGAAAGGTAAGCATTTTTCGCATTTTCGTTACCCATTGTCTTTGCAAGCCTGGTCTTCACTTTTCCTGCAATGGGTTCTTTAAGGAAGATGAGAAGGAGGCGTTTATTATTAGTGGACATAAGAATACGATGTATGTAATACTACTTAAGAATTCTTGATAATGAAGCTTTCTTCAGTTATCGCTTTCATTAGAAAATCATGGCAAGAAATAAGAAACAAGTCGCGAATGAAGAAGTGACCCTGCCTCTAGGAATTGGTGGAATCGTGATATTAATCGTTGGGCTTATTCTTTTATGCGCTTCGTTAACGTATACTCCTACTGATTTACCCCTGACCCCTATGAAGTGGCTGAAGGACTTCTCGCCATCTACCGTCCCTGATCTTCCAAGAAAGAATATTTTTGGACCACTGGGTGCATTTTTAGGGTTTATGCAGCTTCAAATGTTCGGCGCCTCAGCCTTCCTCGTTTCTATTGGATTGCTTTTTTTTGCATCAGGAAGGCTTATCAAAAGGAATAAGGAGAGTTTGCTGATGTGGGTTGGGCTTCTAGGATGTGTAGTATGCCTCTCGGGCTTTTTGGCATGTCAAGGTGGAGGTCTCAGTGCATGGTCTAGGGGAATTTTTCTTACTGGACCTGGTGGAGTGGTGGGGCAACTCATAGGCGAGTACTTTTTGGCGACCTTAATAGCAAAAATAGGAGCGAGCGTTGTTTTCGTCATTGGATACCTTTTTTGTTTAGCCCTTTTTTGTGGAATTCATCCAATTGAATTCTTCTTTGGTATCGGAGATGTCTTAAGGCAAGCGGGGCAACGTTTTAAAGCTTGGATTAACGATTATTCGCGCAAAAAGACGATTAAGAAGTCAGGGCTAAGTCGGTCTCCATCTGCCGTATCTCCTTCATTATTTGATGAAGAGGCACTCTCTGTAGCGAGCAAAAAGAGAAAACTAAAAGAAGTTTTCTCAGAAAAGGTAGAGGAATTACCTGCTCTACCAGAAGAGGTGGTAAAGAAGGTATCATCACCTTTAATTATTGATGGCACCGCTAAAAAAGTGATGAGCCAAGAAGCCTTAGCAGTGAAGCCTTTTGAGAAGAAAGAAAGGCAATATGAAGGGCTCTCAACGGATGGGTTTGAGGGGTATGAATTGCCAGGCTTTGATCTCTTAGACTATGATACTTCTGTCCCTGAGGTGGCAACGAATAATGGGGAATTACTAGAGATGCAAGCCACCATCGTAGAGACTCTCAAATCATTTGGTGTGGATGTAACAGCGGGAGACATTACAAGAGGTCCCACTATTACACGCTTTGAGGTATATCCTTCAGTGGGGCTGAAGGTGAGTAGAATAGCGTCACTAGAAGCAGATATTGCGCGTGTCACGAAGGCGGAGGCAATCAACATCCTCGCGCCTATTCCCGGTAAAGACACTGTTGGAATAGAAGTGGCAAATGCCGATAGAATCCTCGTACCCTTTAGTGAGATTCTTCTGGATGATAAGTTCCGCAGCTCTAAGCGTAAAATCCCACTCGCACTTGGTAAAAATGTTTATGGTGAAGCAGTGATTGGTGATTTAGCCGCTATGCCGCACTGCCTAGTCGCAGGTGCAACAGGAGCAGGTAAATCCGTGTGTATTAATACGATTATTGCGAGCATCCTTTTTAAATTTAGTCCGGATGAGCTACGCTTCATCATGGTGGATCCTAAAGTGGTGGAAATGCAGGTTTACTCAAAGCTTCCACACCTCGTAGTTCCTGTATTAACAGATCCTAATAAAGTTGTAGGAGCTCTCAAGTGGTGCGTGAATGAAATGGAGCGTCGCTATAAATTATTTGCGAAGTGCGGGGTGAGAAACTTTGATGGGTTTAATGACAGGAAACGCCCCGAAAAGGAAGAAGTAGAAAGTGAGCCTGATACCCCTGAAATAGATGAGCCAGTAGATGAAGCGCATCTTGACTCTATTGCGAAAGCCTTAGCCGATGGAGAGTTAGGTCCAGAGCCAGAAAGGGACGAGTCCATGGGAGGTTTCCCTGAGCAGGATGAAGAAGAGATGCCTGACCGCCTGCCGTATATAGTGATCATTATTGACGAGCTTGCAGATCTCATGCAGACCGCGCCTGCTGATGTAGAGCTTTGTATTGCAAGGGTTGCCCAGAAAGCTAGAGCGGCAGGAATGCATTTGATCGTAGCGACGCAGACTCCGCGGGCTGACGTGGTGACAGGAATCATTAAAGCGAATATTCCCAGTAGGATCTCGTTCCAAGTATCTTCAAAAATTGATAGTCGCGTCATCTTAGATACAGGCGGTGCGGAGAAGCTTATAGGAAAAGGAGATATGCTCTTTCTTCCTCCTGGTAGTGCTAAGCTAGAGCGTTCTCAAGGAGCGTTCGTCTCTGATGAAGAAGTGGATAAAATAGTAGAGTTTTGCTCCTCTCAAGCAGAGCAAAAATTTGAAGAAACCGTTCAACAAAGTATTGAGTCGGGTGGTGAGGGAATGGATGCACAAGAAGATGTCTCAGCTGCAGACGAAGAGCTTATGCAAAAATGCCTAGAAGTAGTCATAGGAGAAGGGAAGGCGAGTACCTCATTACTTCAGCGAAGGTTACGTCTGGGTTACACACGAGCAGCCCGCATCATAGACATTATGGAGCAGAGAGGATATGTAGGTCCTGCAGACGGAGCAAGACCTCGTGAAGTTTTTGCTAGCCAAGACCAAGTGCAATAGATTGATTATTTTCTTATTCTCACCAATAAATTATTGCCATTTAGGAAGACTTTTCCATGTTCTTATATAAATGAGCGATAATTTAGATATATCACATGTGGCACGTCTCGCGCGCCTTAAGCTTTCTGAGGAAGAGGCGGCGGAATTTACTCCGCAGTTGCAGACGATCATATCCCATATTGATTCATTAAGTGAACTCGATGTGTCAGGAGTAGAGCCTAGTGCTCATTCTTCACCCGTTTTCGCTATTCCAAGGCTTGATGAACCTGGAGTAAGTTTATCCCAAGAGAGCCTTGAACAAATCGCTCCTGCATTCACGCAAGAGCAAGTAAGAGTTCCCAGAGTAGTAGAATCTTAATCCCCTAGTCCCGATGTTAAATACTAAAACAATCACAGATCTAAAAGAGGGATATTCTAAGGGGGATTTTACTCCTGCGGATGTCGTTAAGACCTTAGATAAATCGATCGAAGAGAAGGATGGAGAGATTAATGCATTTATTTCTAGAGATACAGAACAGGCATTAGAAGCGGCAAGTAAAGCAGATACTTCATTACCGTTAGGAGGCGTTCCAATCGCTATTAAAGACAATATTAATGTCATAGGAGAGCCTTGCACTTGCGCTTCACAATTTTTAAAGGGCGCTTATAAAGCTCCGTATAATGCGACGATTATTAATAAGCTTCTTGCGGCAGGAGCGATCCCGTTCGGACGTGCAAATCTAGATGAGTTTGCGATGGGATCTTCTACAGAAAACTCCTCCTTTCATAAGACGAAAAATCCACATGATCTTAGCCGTATACCTGGCGGGTCATCAGGAGGGTCTGCAGCATGTGTGGGAGGTGACTTAGCGATTGCCGCTCTTGGGTCAGATACAGGGGGATCTATTCGTCAGCCTGCTTCGCATTGCGGGGTGGTGGGCTTTAAGCCTTCATATGGCAGAGTGTCACGTTACGGATTAGTCGCGTTCGCTTCATCTTTAGATCAAATCGGACCACTCACTAAATCTGTGACAGATGCCGCCCTCCTTACGAATGTTCTAGCAGGGCATGATCCTATGGATTCTACTTCCCTTAAGATTGAAACCCCAGACTTCACTCAAGGGATCAATGATGGAGTGGCAGGAAAAAAGATAGGGGTACCGAAGGAATATATGGACGGAGATTTGCATCCGGCAGTGAAAGAAGCAGTGCAAAGCGCTATTAAGGCGCTAGAAAAAGAAGGGGCTGAAATTGTAGAAGTCTCTCTTCCTCATACGAAGTATTGTGTTCCTACGTATTATATTCTCGCGCCAGCAGAAGCTTCATCGAACCTTTCTCGTTTTGACGGAGTGCGCTATGGTAACCGCTCCACTGATGTTACTGATGTGCTCTCAATGTATGAGAATAGTAGAGAAGAAGGGTTTGGCTCAGAAGTGAAGCGTCGCATTTTACTTGGCACATACGTACTGAGTTCAGGCTACTATGATGCGTATTATATAAAGGCGCAAAAAGTTCGTACCCTTATTATGCAAGACTTCACAAAAGTATTTCAAGTAGTAGATGCTATTATAGCGCCCGTTTCTCCAGATCCTGCTCGCAAGATCGGGGAAAACGATGGAGATCCATTAAAGGAATACCTTGCTGATATTTTCACGATCGCTGCAAATCTTGCAGGTATTCCTGCTATTAGTGTTCCCTGTGGCACAGCTTCAGTAGATGGAAAGGAGCTTCCAATTGGTCTGCAAGTTCTGGGTCCATACTTAGAGGATCAAACGGTCTTTCAAGTAGCAAGAGCGTGGGAAGCCTTATATCAAGATTAAATTACGATAGCTTCAAAAAAAAGTTCGGCCTTAATTTAAAATAGGAACAAGCGAATAAAGACCAGTCGTGCAATTATAAGCGTCATCTAGATCCATATACTTTTTCTCATGCCCTATGCCCCATGAGTCTGAGAAGAATAGCTTGTTCTTGCTTTTATCATACCCTGTTATTACGCGCATGTGCCCCCCTAAAGTCTGGTTATGGAGGGGTGGGACTTCTTTGAATTTTCCTAGCTCTAGGCACCAAAGTAGAGGAATACCTTTATCTATAGAGCGGAAAATTTCCCTTTCAAAGGTTCTGAAGGTAACCTGTGGACCTACGTATTTTCCGTCTTTTAGCTCTACTAATGTATTTTTATCTCTAATGGCAAGACAGGTAAATCGTGTCTTAAATCTGTAGTCTATCTTACTAAGTTGTTGGTTTGCTATCAGTGCATTAGTTCCTCCTCTGGGATTGCTTTTTGCAAGTTCCGCTAGCTGATGCATGTCACATGGAATTCCATAAAGCTCGAACAGGCGCTGAACACTAGCAACTACACAATAGCCTTTACTACCCTGATCTACCATTGGGAGGCCTTGAATGACTACCTCTGAACCTCCTCTTTTGACTAGTTTCTTAAGTTCTGATTTGCGAACTGTGGCAAGAGAGTGTTCAGTAGAAGCGGCGGAGTAGACACCTTTCGCCCCTTTTTTTGCAAGCCTTATACCTATAAAATCTACTTTTCCTAATTCTGCAGTTTCATTATATTCAAGAGCTGCCACTCCTCGTGAAGAACTCCAGATATATCCACTAGTTAATATGCCTTTTCTTATATTTGGCTTCCTCTTTTGCCCACGTATTGCCAGAGCTTTAGTGAGGTGTTCCTTTATTGCTTGAGTAAGTTCATTAAATTCTTCTAAAGAGAGCTTTTTGCCTCTACTATCACCTCTGTTAAAGATGGAAAAGGAGCACCCAAGGAATTTACCACCCTGAAAATCAACAACTAATTCATAAACAGGGATAGTTGTATTTAAGATAGTTAAATCTACGGAAAGGTTTTCATACGGATGTCTTTTAAAAATCGCACGAGATTTTTCTTTGTTAAGCCACTGATAATAGGGGCTTTGCTCTACACCTTGGTATCGGAAAAGCTCTTCCATTTTGTCAGGAGTAAGTGAGTAAACGCTAGGAAGAGTGATGAATAGATCTAGAGAAGCCTTTAACTGGTTTGCGTATCCAGTATAACTGCAAGAGAGAGAGAGTATAAGTATTAAAAGTTTCCGCATGAAGTATTACATGGATCTTTTGAGGGGTTTTAAAACATTGGTAACGACGCGTTTACGTTAATGCCTTTAGGAGCACTCATTGGGATTTCAGTTTTATCTGGTGATATGTATATATTGTAGGCAAGAGGGACGGCGACGACGCGCAATGTGGGATCTTCCTTCCTTCCTTCCTTCATAACATTGATGATACTAGCACAATGCTTTGACTTTTCTACTTCAAATAAATCACCGACTTGGAAGTTTTTTTCTACTCCATCTATCTTTGTGGGCAACACGTAATCTATGATGAGAGGGTAGGGGCTACTTAGGTCATTTTTATCGGTCTTCACGTATGCACGGGCTTTAATAAGTAACCCAGGATAAATAAAGTCATTTGTATTGAGCTGGCGAACATCAAGAATACGAAACTCCCCTTGAAGGTAGCGGTATACTGGAATCTTTTCATAGTTTGTAATATAGCCACGTTTTAGAATTTGATTAAACTTGTGAATTTTTTCATCATCTAGGGAGTAAATGAGTTCATAAAGATCTTCAGAGGTGGCAGACTTCGTTCCCGGTGCGTTTAAAGGTGTAAAGGCTTTGATAGTCCCTATTCTTCCTATTTTCTCAAGTATAGAAAAGTTTCTAGGGATTTCAGGAAAATTAAAGACATAATAACAACCAGCCCAGCTGAGAATAGCAAAGGTCAGAATCGTAATGTTCGCTAGAGTCCACCAAATAAATTCATTAATGGATAAACGCTCGTCACGCATTTTCCCCCGCTTATAGTTGTCCTTAGACATCTTTTTTTAGAACCTTAAATTTATTACGACTCCGTATGCCCAGCTAGCGCATTATGAATAGTATTCAGAATTTTAGAGCGTTCTTCGTTAGATGCGGCAGATTCTAGTTTATTTACGAGTTCTAGACCGAAGGCGGCATATTGGTTATTCCAGTCAAAGGTCGGAATCTTATCCATACCTCTTTGATTTGGATCTCTTCCTTTTGAGACCGCTTCTGAGGCTAAGAGCTCAAAGCTTTCATTAAAGTGAGGAATATAGATTCGTTCTTTATCGATTCCTTTATCTGCAAGAATGCCTTTAAGAGTTTCTCTAGAATCATTTTCTCCATGGTTAAGGAAAAGACCTCCTACGATGGGGCTTCTTTCCATAATCCAATCTAAGAGTTCGCTTTGATCCGCATGAGCAGAATAATTACCTAAACGACGAACCTGGGCACGAAGCTTAAATTCTTTCCCGTGTATTCTAATATCTTTGATCCCTTTTTGGATAAGACTTCCGAGTGTTCCTGGTGATTGGTAACCGACGAGAAGAACAGTGCATTCAGGACGCCAAATATTTGCCTTTAAGTGGTGCTGGATGCGTCCTGCATCACACATTCCACTCGCGGAGATAATAATAGCTTTTGACGGGACTTGATTCAGCCGTTTACTTTCATCCACAGATTCGATAAGTCTGAAGCGATCTCCTTGAAAAAGATCGTCTGGAGAGAGTTCCAAGTCGTCCAGTTTGCGGGCGTGCTTGATAAAAATCTCGGTTACTTTCTTAGCGAGAGGAGAGTCCAGATAAACTGTCGCTCCTTTTAATGCCCCTTGTTTAATGATTACTCCGATGTCATGGAGTAGTTCTTGGCTACGCTCTACAGCAAAGGAAGGGATGACGACGTTTCCGCCACGCGCTAAGCCGTCCACAAGCTCTTTTTTTAAGGCGTCACGACGACCTTCAAGAGTGTAGTCAGCTCTTTTCCTATTTCCATAGGTGGATTCACAAACGATGTAGTCAAAGCCTTCTGGTGCGTCTGGTTCAGGGTGGAATACTTTTTCATCAGGCCCGATGTCTCCAGAAAAGAGAAGGCGAAGGGTATGCCCATTTTCGCATTCATTAGAAACGGTCATTTCAGCAGAGGCAGAACCGAGGATGTGCCCAGCATTCCAGTAACGCACTTGAATATTCTTCGCGGGGCTAAACCACTCCTCGTATTTGACAGGCTTAAGAAGTGCGAGAGCTGCTTCAGCGTCTTTCTGCGTATAAAGAGGTTCTATCAGAGGAAGACCTCTTCGCTGATTTTTTTTATTCTTTCGCTTTGCATTCGACTCTTGAATGGATGCCCCATCTCTTAAGAGATAATCAAGCAGTTCAATCGTTGTTTGTGTGGCGTAAATAGGTCCATTAAATCCTTGATTGACCAACTTTGGGACAAGGCCCGTGTGGTCAATATGACCATGCGTCAAAATCATGAATTCCATCTCTTTAGGATTAAAAGGGAAGGGCTCGTAGTTGAGCGCAACGGTAGTCTTGTTTCCTTGAAAAAGTCCACAATCGACCAAGAATTTTGCGTTCTTTGTAATGAGTTTAGAACAGGAGCCAGTTACTGTGCCTGCTGCTCCACAAAAAGTTAGGTTAGCCATGATATGATGTTGAAAGCTGAGTCTTTAATTTACAATAGAAACTTTATCTCTTGTAGCGAGGTATGCCTACACGATCATGATGGTAAGCGGATTTAGTGCTACTAGAGTGCTTACTTTTTTTATGTGGTAAATCCCCGTCGAGCTTATCTAAAAGGGAATTATTGTGGAAGTCTTGCCTAGAGTCTCTAGAGATGAATGAGCGAGAATCATATTCATCCTGGTATGCACTCAACTCACGCGTATCACTTGCGATTCTAGCATAAATCATGATAACGAGTTCAGAGACATTCGTGCCTTTCGCCTCACTGGAGAACAGTCTGCCTAAGAGGGGGATGTCACCTAGGATGGGCACCTTATTAGAGCTTTGCTCTTCCCTCTCAGTGTAAAGCCCTCCAAGAACGATAAGAGACTTATCTGAGATCGTTATTATGGTGCTGAGCTCTTCACTTAAGATATCGTTAATTTCAATCCCGTCGATGAGTCTCACGTCACCTAGAGTGTCATTCACGAGGCTAATTTCTACCGTTATTTCATCATCCCCGTTCACAAGAGGTCTCACTTCTAGATCCAGCGCGACATCGCGAAAATCGATTTGGGTGGACGCGACTCCCGTGGTGCCACTGACTGACCCTGTAGGGACTGCGATCCTTCTTCCGGAGGAAATGCGGGCAGATCTATTATTCGTAGTAAAAACGGTGGGGCGTGAGAACTCCTCAAAGCTTCCGATTGATTTGGTTGCGTTAAGAAAGACCCCGAAGTCTGTATTGGCAAACCCAAGTCCAAGCCCCGCGTTGATGGCGTTTTGGGCAAAGGTAGAAATATCCGTAGAATCATAGACTCCAGAAATATTAGAAGAGCCTCCACCAAAGTTAGGTGTGGTGTTATCGTTACCGAAGAGGGCGGCAATTTCTGAACCAAAAGTGCTATTGTCCGTATTTCCATATCTACCAAAAATAGCGGTGATGGCCACCTGTTCAGACCGTGTATCAAGTTCATTAATGAGATTATTAACGATCTCGATGTGATGGGGCGGGCCGTGGACGACGACCGAGTTTGAAATATTATCAGCAACGAGGAGAGTCTTCCCTATTAGTTGTGAATCTGGGGCGGTGGTGCCGTCTTCACCTCCAATAGACGCGCTTCTGGATGTTCCGGACCCTGTGTTATTACCCGCCTGATTGTTGCTAGAGGGTTGGTTATTATTTGGTCTATTAGAATTTGTTCCACCCCCGCCTGAATTATTTCCGAGTGTCGCTTCTATGGCGTTGGCTGCGATCGGCATGAATTCTGTGACAGGTAAATACTTGAGCTTTCTTCGCAGGGAATTTTTATCAGAAGAAGGCTGATCAAATTGCCTGATTAGAGTTTCAGCGAGCGCTATCTTCTGCCTACTGCCGCTTAGAATAACACGGTTTGTGCGGTTTTCCGCCACAATTCTTAGAGGGACATCTTCTACCGCACCAATGATATTCGGTAGAGTTCTTCCACCTGTATTGGCGAGGTTGTTAGGGACGTTATTTTGCCTCTGGATGGCATTAGAATTGTTTACCTCATCGTCATTGATAAGTTCATTGAGTTGGCCTGCCACTTCTTCAGCATCCGCAAAAATAAGTTCTACGAATTTGGTGTCTAGATTAATAGATCCAGGAACATCAATTTGATTTTTTAAATCTATGATGGAGCGGATGAGAAGAGCGTTATCGGTGATGAGAATTTTAGAAGCATCAGCAACTGGTACTACCGTTCCACCTGGTCCGAGCTGCCCGATCACAGATTGAAAAACCTGAGCGGCTTCTTCTGGTTTCATATATGTCATCGGCATTGCATAAGTTACGATCTCATCATTAGTGGGTAACTTATTTTTATCCGTGATGATTCTAACACCCGTATTTCTCGCATTAGAAGTACCACCTGCTGCAGGAAGAAGGCGTAATTGACGTGGATTTCCTGGGCTTTCTGCGAGAGCAAAACCTTCCATCATGAGCTTAGTCTCAATGAGGTCCGCCACTTCTTGGTTCGTTAAAGGACCTGGTTGCACAATTTTTATTTCCACTTGAGCTCCTTGGGTGGTAGGTAAAACACGTTTTCCAGTAAGCTGATAATACATAATGGCGATGTCATCACCATTCATAGCAGGTTGCTCAAAAAGAGTACCTTTTTTAGTATGGAGAGCCGTTGGATCAGGAATGTCAGGCAATAATGCACTGTTCAATCCCACGTCTCCAAGACGCTTGTTCTGGTCTATACTGGGAGTCGCAGGAAGGCGTGATTGTGACCAGAGCGATGTGGTCATAAGAAATAGAAATACTGATATGAGTTTCTTCATGTTAGAGCTTAATTTGGAGGTGGTGGAGCTACGCGTCTGATTCGGGGTCTTCTTGTAGAAGGCTCTGCGGTTTGAGTGTTTTGAAGGTTAGGGTCTGGATTTTGTGAGTTCGCCTTTTCAATCATTTGAGGACTCATAGACGGTCGTGTATTCCTTATTGTAGCTGTAGGCTTTATGATTACAGAAGGTTTTATCGCTAAAAGTTTTTCATCATAGGTGACCCAGCCTTCCTGGCTGCCAAGTGCTAGCTTAACCTTAGTATCACGATAATTGTAACCTCCTTGGGAAACTTTTAGAATTTTATAACCATTTACTTTTTGTTCAGAATTGAGACCTGAGGAGTGGATGCGCCGGCGGTCAGTTCTGTCTTTTTTATTCACGATGGTAACCATATACCCGCCGTTAGGACTAGCAGAGACCCCAGCTAAGAACCAGTCCTCTAGCTCGTTTTTTAGAGATTCCATTTCTGGTTTAGTGGTAAAAGGGGAGTTATTCCAGAGATTACGTAGTTCCATGTGATTACGTTTTCTAGGGAGATCGCCGAATACAATACTACATAGGAAGAATGATATGAGGAATTGAGATTTCATAACTCGTTTAAGCGTTCTGGAACATACCATTGCTCGATAACTACTCTAGCTTCAATCTGTGTATCATCATCTCTTAATGGGTTTAAGCGGAGATATGTGATACGGCGGAATTTGGTAGGGTCGTCCATAATAGAAACCCATTTGTAGAAGTTAGTTTCCAGACCAGAGACCAGCATATCCATTCTAGCACGATGGTAATAAGCTCCTTCCTCTTGCACAGAGGAGAGCAGAGTTTGCTTCTTTATTTCAAGAGCGGAAAGTCTCGCGTTCTTTTCGCAATCCGCTTGTAATGAACTTTGAGCGCTCTGCTGGGTAGTTGGTTCAGGCTCGTAAGAATCAAGCCAATTTACTTCCTCTTTAATAAGGTCAGCTGTTTCTATGATGCTACCCGCTTCTTCTTTTTGAAGTTCTGCAGATTCCAATTTTTGCTTAGTTTTTCTATAAGCAGGTTCATAAAACTGTCGATAACCGATGAGTAACCCTGCGAAGAGGGCGACAACAATAAGTAAAGTGAGTAAAGACTGTTCTCTCTTAGACATAGCTATTTTTTATCTGCACGATAAATAAATCCCCATCCTGTTTTGGTCTGAGTAGGGGAGGGGTTTTGCCAAGTAAAGTAAGGAGCCAACTCTTTACTTTTTTGTAGGTTCTCATCTAGTTTAGAAGCAAGAGCCAAGTCAGACGCCTCCCCTTGTAGGAGTATTGTATTTACGATGGTTCCTAACTTTTTATCTGAGTTCTGGTTTGTAAATTCGGCTCTCGTTAAACGGACATTAGAATTGGGGATCGCTTTATGCGCCTTAAGAAAGAGCGAGATGGGATCGTTTTTGGTTTCAACGAGAGGTCCGAGCTCATCCCATTTGTTGTAGTGTTCTACGAGAGTTTGATTTTTTTCAATAAGGTCATCTGCTTCTGTTCGGGCTTGAGTAGCACGTCTATCTAAATCCCAGAGTGCATAGCCAGCATAGCCAAGTAAGCCAAGTATGAGGATGCTTACGAGTGTTAAGAGTATGCTTCTTTTTTTCTTCCTGTTTGCGCTAATACGCTTAGCACGAGTATCTTCTGGCAATAACTCTCCTGAAGGCGGAACAAGAGGAAGAGGTTTGGGCGTGATTCTTAAAGTGTCTGTAAATACTTTTTCAAGCACTTCATACCCTTCAGGGTAAAGCCCTTGTTCTTCTGTCCAGATAATATATTGTTCAGGGCGATGTGAAATGACGTTCTGAATGAGAAGTTGTCCGACTGTAAATTTTATATCTTCTATTACAGCTGCATCAAGGTTGGGGGTAGTAAAGCCCTGATAATGTATAACTGCACCTTTGTCGTTAGATATCGCCATCACCCACTTGCCGAATTCTTTCCATATTGTAACAGCATTTATTTCAAAAGTAAAACAGCGGGGTGATACGTTAAAACCTTTAGGTGACTTTTTAGGAAGTTTGCCTTCTACAGGAGCTCTAAGCACATCTATCGAGTAAAGAGCTTGCTCTTCGTCTGAACAATCAGAAATATACGTATGTTGGTGGAGAACCCCATGTTCATCTTTTTGTAAAAGCCCCATTTTCTCTACCTGAAGTAAAGCTAAGTCTTTTTCGTGCTCTTTTTCTGATGTGGGAATTAAAAGAGCTAAGGAGGTGAGTTCATTCACGGGAAAAGCCATGAGAAGAGGCTTATTCGTTGGTAGACTCTCGATTTCTAAAGCCAGAGTTTTATTCGTTTCCTTAAGTAACTCTATTTTACCATTTGAGCATGACCATAAATCCCATCCATTGACTCCAGGTATGAGCATGTTTTGGTCATTTTGCTTCTTACTCATATTCCGAATATTCGATAATTTCTTCCCTAGCCAATAACTGTGGACTGTTTCCTCGCCCCTGTAAAGAAATCATAATAGTTAGGCTGACATTGCCACTCCACCCCTTACTGATCACTTTAGCAAATGTTGGTTGTTGCCCCTCGAACACATAACGGTCAATTATACTGGATGTATCTGAGGCTACATTAAGATTGAATAATTGCTGCGGAGTGCCGTTTAATAAATCATCCTCAGAATCCCTTATTCCGTCCTCTCCAATAATAGATTCATAGATGAGCTGGGCCTCATCTAGAGTAATGGTTCTACCTGTTTCTGAGAGGCTTGCCAGAGATATGATTTCAGGTTCGGCTGTAGAAAGGTCTATTTGGGTGCCTGTCCAAATATTAAAGAAGTCTTTCCAGTCTGGTTTTACGGCTTCTAGGTAGGTGTAGCCGTGGACAAGCTCTACTTCTTCTAGAGATTTAAAGTAGCGATTAAATGGGCGCCCCTGCAGCCCCTCTTGTGCGTAGTTCTGCTCTTCCCATCCATTTGCAGTATTCACCTGCCCGTCTTCATCCACCCATTCCATGAGAGAACTGATAAAGAGCTCTGCATCCCCATCTTCCATTCCCCATTCATCTGTAAGGAGGAGTCCAAGAAAGCTGTTTAAGAGTGAGGAATTTGAAACGGCACCACTTGTTCGAGATTCTATTAATTCTGCCACGAGGGCATTAATACCAAAAGTAGTGGCGATGGATTCATATGTGGCTTGATACCCCTCATTTGAGCCATCATAGGAAAGTAGAGGATCGCTTCTTTTTATAGATTGGTGGACTGAGAGAGCTACTCCTTTTTCGGCAAGCTCCTTCGCTCTTCTTCCGTGGGATTCAGCAGTAGCTACGTTAGCCTGCATTTTTACGACTGCGATGGATGTAAAGACAGCTAGTCCGAGAATAGACATGATCCAGAAAATCGCAATCAGGGTGCTCCCCTTTTGGAGGGATGACTTTTTGCGAGATGGAGGAGAGAAAGTCATTTTTACCTAATGATGCTTGAACCGCCTGAAGTCATTCTCCGTCCACTGGGGGGAGTGGTTTGATCTGAGGGCGTTTGTCTTGTGTCTTCAGCGTTTCCTGTTTGATTGGTTCTTTGCGCGGCATTCCTTTGATTGAGAAAGTTTTGGAAGTGTTTCGCAGGGTCTACTTTTTGCGGGTTCCAGAAAACATGGACGCTCGCTTTTTCTTCAGGAGTGAAGATCGTGTTGAGCTCAAAGTAACGAGGCAAGCCTGTATCACGCCACTCTCCCTCCCACATTGGTTCACGCTCTCTATTGATGGTTTGGCCATCCCAAACTCGCCATTCAAACCTCCATATGTCATCGAGCAGAATGAGAGTCTGAAGCGGCTCTTGGTCTGGGTTGACTTCTTCCAGTGTATTGTTACCCGTAGAGATGAGAGGATCAGCGTAATACTCTAATAGAATATCAATCGTCTTATTACGGTTTGGCTTAGTGACTAATTTTACGGCACTTGCGGTGAAGGGCTGGTTCGGCCAGGAAAAGACTTCTCCTGCATCTTGAATAATGAGCTCAGAGAGGTAGGCAGTGCTTGTTTCTGTGAAGTTTAGCTCCACTCTCGCATCACCTGAGAGTTTTAAAAAGGCACGATCTAAGAAGGAAAAAAAGGCGGCTTGCTTCATGTGCTCATTTGAGCTTTCCACTGCGTCATTAGTAACTCTTAGGTTCCAATCTGCGATTTTAAAAACGGTGGTGAGAATGATCGCAGAGATAGCGATCGCTAAGGTGACTTCTAGGAGAAGATACCCTGTAGCTAAACGCGGCTGAGAAGTCTTAACGAGCATACATATTTTTGTGGCGCCATGTTTCGGCGGTTCTGTTTTTGTAGTCACCATCTGCCCACCAAACAGCATTAACTTGGACTTCTAATAAATTATCTAGCTCTATCCCGTCTTCGTTCACGAGCCCTTCTACAGGAGAGATGATGGTTTCTAGCTCCACATCCCATTCTTCTACTTGGCGAACCACTTTTCCTTCTTGAATCTGAGGTTTAGTAGCGGCGAAGATGAGTTCATTGTGAACGATCCTGCTGAGGGCTGACTCTCTCTTAGCCTCAAAGGAAAGCTTAGTGATTTGTTGAATCGCGACGACAAAAGCGGTCGCCATAATTCCGCATAATCCAATCGCCAAGACGGCTTCGAAAATAGCAAACCCTCCATTCTTGGCACCGAATGATCGTGACCACTTTGTTTTTTGAGAGTTGAGGCGCATGGTTTTTACTTAATGTAGCTTTCTTCTTCTTGCACACGCCCTGTGAGTGGATCCATATGAAGGACGATCCAGCTTTCTCCTTCTGTAAGCCTCATTGACAGGGGTTCCGTAAGACCAGAGGGAGAAAAATACCAGTAAACTGCAGCGGGTTGGTTACGATTGTCATAGCGTATCCACTCATCATCTTTAGCACCCCAGCGCCTAATCCATAAGTTAATGTCTGAGGAGTATTGGTCTAATTCAGCGTAGGCCTTAGATTCCGAGGGACCACTGGGTTTTTCTAAAACTATGTGGCTTTCTCCTATTAAAGCTAGCCTATGAGGTCTTTGCGTTAGAAAGGAGAGGGTGCGCGCTCGGCTTGCTAGGGATTCGATCTCAGTAGCGGCTTTTCTGAGGTTCGCGTCATTACTGCGGGCATTATAGGAGCTTAAGCCTAGTGTCATAAGAACCCCGACGAGAAGCAGGGCGACGACTACCTCTAGCAAAGACATCCCGCGTGATGCGGTGCCTTTACAGTTCGTCTTGGGAGCTAATATCATCCTCTGTTCCTAATTCTCCGTCTTCTCCTTTAGAAATGATTTCATACGTGGATCTATCCTTAGAACCTGGGAATTTATAAATATACTCGTTCTGCCAAGGGTCTAGCGGGAGCGTGGGCATTTGTTGCTTCCAGCGGCGCGGTACTGGTGCAGAAGTGGGCT
>CALLLS010000047.1 GCA_938008215.1 uncultured Verrucomicrobiales bacterium
CTCTGAAGCTCCTGCACAGAACACTCCCTGTGATGAATCTATGATGACATGCCCATGCTCATTTTCAGGAAACGCTTCATATCTGGAAACGAGATTATCAGCAAAAGGATTATAGTCCATGAGATCTAAACCATAGGTGTCCACCACGTTGACCAGATCAATCTCTTCCGTAAAATCGACATGACGAACCAGCGACACAGCGATATCTCTTAGGTTACGCTTCAGAGCATCAATATAGCCTTGATAGAGAATATGATTTCTTTCTGCTTCTGTAGAAGCGTCCTCCTCTGCTATTTCTAAAATCTTATTTGTAATTTGATCAACTTCACTTTTTCCCAGCATAGAAGTAATTAGTCAGAATAGCTTAGTTTACGGATAGAGGAAGATATGATCCTAATACTTTTTTAGCTTTTTTAGCTTTTTATAAGAGCTAATTCCTTTTTAAGCAAATAGACAGAGGCTCTAGAGATCTTCATTTTTTTTGAAATTTGTGTAGCTCCCATACCTTGATTGAGTAGCTCTTTAAATTTGGCTCGATCAATAGATTCCTTCCGTCCGAATTGAATTCCTTTAGATTTTGCCTCTAATCGTCCTTCATTGGTGCGTTCTAGTATTCTAGCTCTTTCAGCTTCAGCGACTGCACAGAGGATTGTGACAACCATCTTTCCCATTTCTCCTTCGGTAGACATACCATCATCAAGGAATTTTACAGATACACCCATTTTTTCAAATTCGGAAATCAGCTTTACCATATCCAAGGTGTTTCTTCCAAGACGGTCTAGTTTGGTAACGTAGATCCTATCACCATCTTCAATTTTAGTTTTTAAAGTTTCCAATCCTTCTCGGTCCGTATTTTTACCTGAAGCTTTATCTGAAAAAATTCTTGATTCTTTTACTCCTTCTTCAATCAGTCTCTTTTTCTGTAGATCTAGAGACTGTTGACTAGTGCTAACTCGGGCATACCCAAATATTCTCATATATGTGTATTATATCGAATAATAGACAATAGTCAAGTGTTGACGTCTAATAATTGCTAATTTCGATATATTACACACACATTAAAGGGTTATAAAAGATGTCTAGTATTTTACAAACTATTAGACACCTTGCATTTTAGATTATTACTAGCTTCTAGATCCTATCTTTTATCGAGGAAAGCTCCGCTAAGGACTCTTGGATAAGTTTTATTTTTTCATTAATGAGGTCTAGATCACAACCTATTTCATATAACTCATAATGTAATGAAAGGTTTTCGCTACGGTCTATGGCTTGATATGTCCAATAGCCATTTGATAATATTAAGGAGAGAAAGAAGGTGCTGATCCATAGATTCATATTACTAATTAGTAAAAATTTCAGCCTATAGGGAATCTAGAAAGTGAAAAAATAGTTCTAAATTACAGTCTAAAAAGACTGCCTAGATACTAAAAAGTCACCCTAACCGTAGTTAAGATGACTCTATCTGTCAGGATAGTAGCTATGGATAAGCATGATTAATTAGTGTTGTCCTAAAATAGTTTTGGTTTTTTTCACCAAAACCCTTGTTTTTCAAAAGGAGCTCCTAATTAACTCCATGTCAGGAGTAATATTAAAATATAGGGAGTCGGACTTTGGTCATATTCAAAGAGATAACAGGGGTGTAGAAACCAATGCTAAATACATTCCCAAGAGTGTGAAAAGAAGAGGCAAGCAAGTAAATGTATGGAAATACAAGCCTCTAAAGACTTTGCGTAAAAATGCCCTGTTCGGAATAGAGCCTGATTACATGCTAACCTTTAATTTTTGTGATAAAATGGACGCTAACTATTTTAGTGAGAAGCAATGCCTTACTTATCATGATCAAGTATCTGGTCTTTTTGATAATCTTCAAATGTTAAAGAAAGACCACGGGTATGATGATTTATCATACCTTGCTTGTTTAGAAGGTGGATGGTTTAAAACTCATGTTATTCCATTTCATTATCATATTATGATTTCAGGAATAGATGAAGAGTTCCTCAGTATTCTGAGAGGTCATTATGATGCAAAGGTTCTTCACTTTACTAATAAAATAGAAACAAGGTGGGATCAAAAGAGGGTGATTGATTATATCATAAAAACTCATAATAAATACGGTCAGAGAGTAAAAGTAATCAATGTTCCTTCAGCTTGGAAGAGTAAGAAATTCTTACCTCATCAAACAAAGCATAATCTTAACACTTCCAATAATTTTGATAATTCTAATTTGATAGAGATAGATAGCAGTGATTTGAAATGTCCCTATAATGTTATATTTAACAATGATTTAGAAGGATTTGATTTAACATCTGAAAAAAATAGACATATATATAATGACAACCTGAAATCTGGTAGAGCGTATCGAATAGACCCAGTAAAGAGTAAATATGAAGTCGAGCTACCTGAAGATGATATCTTTCAACTTTTTGGGTAACGCCTACAACAGGACATTTAGGATGTATTGAACAGTTACCTTTTGGGGAAGTTCAGAGCTTAGTATTTTTTAGTTTCTTTGCAGTTTAGCAGGTTTTTCTGCGCCTTTTTATTCTCTGCACGAAAGTAACCAGTGATCTGCTCAGGACTCCAATCTTCTCGAAGCTTGTTCTCAACCTCTGCACATATGTCTAAACCATACTTAGGCTTGACATCTTCAAACCTCCTCAGCCTGTTGCACTAGCTAGTTGAATCCGCCTCCTCTTTAATACTTCTTACAGCATTTACCACATTTATATGTTCTCCCGCTCAATCCCATAAGGAAAATAATGAAATACCATGGGATAATCATTAACCCAATTAAATATAAAAGAACAATCGGGTCTCCTAACAGGAAAGTAATAAGAATGGCTGTGGCTATGAAGAATAACGTCACGCCACAACAACAACCGTCTCGACCTTTTTCTTCAGTCGCTTCCTTACATGTATTACAATAATATTTACTCTCCATTATCTTTTTCTTGCCCTAAACAGGGAAAGCCCAGCTAAGGAAATAAGTGCTATTCCACTTGGCTCTGGCACGGTGCAGATGTCAGTCACGTCGATCATAAGCTCTGCAATTCTAGTGCCATCAACCGTTCTATTATTTCCAATTCTTAAAACTCCAGCATTCACATCATAATAGGTATCTGGATCTTGCCTAAATACCGACCACTCAGGGGCGTTAAGCTCTGAAGCATTATTGAAAGGATAGTTTAAAACCTGCCCATCACTTAAAGTTAGAGTGACTTCACCAATAGCCATGTAACGATCTATGCCACCAGTGGAATAGATGTCCCTGAAAGCCATTGAGAAGGTGATTGGGTCATTCAAGTTAACTAAGTTAGTAGTGACTGCCGTGCCTCCATCCATAGAGAAATCTACTGCTCCTGCGGTGGAAAAATCTAATTCATAAGAATGCCACCCACTAGACCTTGCTCCTAGATTGGTATTGCTAGGGAATCCTGTGGTGCTACCTTGGACGTGAGTAGTATTCGTCGTGGTATAGGTGCTAGCTGTATCTGTATCGTTTAAAGCCACATAATAAAGATCGTCATACCCTCCTGCACCATCTGAGCTTTTTACTTGGAAAGCGGAATTTGTAGCAGTTCCTGCATCAAAATGAGTCCATCCAATTTTTGATATAGTGGCAGATAAAGCTGAACCTGTGAGAAGTAGAGTTGTGATGAATGTAGTGGTTTTCATGAGGGTTAGAAATTAGTAAGTCTACTTACCCAAGAATTCTGGGGTAACATTGTCAAGTTTAATTACCCCAGAATAATTGGCTATGTCAGTAGTCAACAATACAAAACAGATTATGGATAGCTTTGGCGGTTATCTGGAAGCATACCGTAAACAAAAGAACATCTCTGCATATGCTTTAGCTCAAAAAAGCGGTATTACAGATAGTGCTATTAGATTTTACGAAAAAGGTGAAACTTACCCCTCACTAAACAATTTTATTAAAATAGCTTATGGATTGAACCTAAAGCCTTCAGATTTCCTGCAATTGTTAGAGGAAGGCATCCACAAATAATAGGGTTGGTATTTAAAATCTAACTTTAAAAGGTTCACTATGATTTTTTAGTGCTTATTTCTTTGATAGGTTATAGGTGGCGGATATTCCCTCTACTAATCCGACAGGTTAAGAGTGATTACTTTCAGCTCCTTTATTGTCTCAAAGGCTTGGCTTGTAAGTCACTAAAGTATTCGACTACAGATTTATACTCGAACAATCTCCTAGGGTTTTTGCTATTTTTAGATCCCATTTCTATAGATCTAAATGGGGGTTCATTAGAATTCATCAGCCTGTAGACGGTCGATCTGCTAATTCCGAAATACTTCGTTATTCCTTTATAATTTATCCAAACTGGTTTCGTATTTAGTTCTAATGCGTTCATCTGAGGTAATTAGAAACCGTCAAAATGAATACAAGGGATTATATGAAAAACTTCACAAGGTCTGGAAATATTCATCCATCGAGTCGAAGAGAACCATTCTCATCCTAATTTCTTTATCAGGGTAGATTTTCTTCAAACGTGAATATATCACACCGCTATTAATCAGTTCACGGCACATAGTTTCTCCGATGCCAAAGTAGTGAGTAACTTCACGGAGGTTTATCCACTCGGGTCTTCTATCCTTCATGGCAGTAATTATTGGGTAAAAATGCCAATGCCAGAGATAGATGAATATTTTTTCAAAAAATATGATAGTCTAAAAAAAGAGCATCAAATTTATGTCTGAGCAGAAAAGAATAGCCGTATTAACTGGAGCAGGGATCAGCAAGGAATCTGGCATCTCTACATTTCGAGATAACGATGGTCTTTGGGACAATCACAAGGTAGAAGATGTAGCTACTCCTGAAGCATGGGTCAAAAATCCTAAGCTTGTTTTAGATTTTTATAATGAAAGGAGAAGACTTTGTAGTGAGTGTGCTCCTAATGGTTCTCATCTAGTCCTTAAAAAATTAGAGCCTTATTTTCATGTGGATATTATCACTCAGAACATTGACGACCTTCATGAGAGAGCAGGCTCTTCTAATATTCTGCATCTACACGGAGAACTAAATAAGGTTAGACCTGTAAACAGTCTTAACTATGAAGGATATAATGCTATTCCGTGGTCTGGAGATCTAGACTTGGGGGATCTTGATCAAGAAGGAATTCAGTTGAGACCTCATGTCGTTTGGTTTGGGGAAGATGTTCCTGAAATCTCTAACGCTCAAGATATTATAACCATGTGTGATATACTCATAATTATCGGAACTTCTCTGAGTGTTTACCCAGCCTCAGATCTCATCTTTTACTTACAAAAAGCTAGAACGGTCTACATCCTAGACCCAAATGAAGAAATATCAAAAATGAATGGTTTTACTCTACAGGGACGAAAGCTCATTCCTTACTATGATAAAGAAAAGACTACGGCTCAAAATATGGAGAGCTTGCTGAACGAGTTAATCACTAAATATGGCTCTGTGGTTAGCTCCATGAATGATAAACTGATTTGAGTTGGGCAACGCTTGTAAAATTATGACTTATGCACTAGGCGACATACATGGGCATCTAGATGCTCTGAGCAATTTAATGTCATTCATCTCTCCTAGACAGAAGGATGTGATCATTTGTCTGGGGGATTATATAGATCGGGGTTCTGATAGTAAAGGGGTGGTTGACTACCTCTTAGAATTTAGAAAAAGCCTTAATCTTATCCATCTAAAAGGAAACCATGAATTCTTATTAGAGCGTGCCAAGCATTCTGTGGGTGATATGAACACTTATCTAAAAACCAATGTAGGTGGACGTATTACTCTCGATTCATATGGTGGATCAATTGACCACATCCCAGAGGCTCATTGGAATTTTTTAATACACGAAGCTAAGCTCTATCATGAAACAGACACTCATATTTATGTTCATGGAGGTCTTGATCATCGTTATCCAGTTTCCGAGCAGAATGCACATACTTTATGTTGGGATAGGTTCTATTTCCCCAAACAGCATATATCTGGTAAGACAATGATCTGCGGACACACCCCTCAAAATGAAGTTCCTCGCAATGTGGATAACAGCGGAATCTGTATTGATACAGGAATCTACTTAAAAGATGGCTGGCTGACTGCTCTAGAAGTGGAAACTGGTAAGTATATTCAATCAAATAAGCTGGGTGACCAAATCCGCACAGGTTCTGTTAGTTTAGAATCTGATGATGATCTATGAATAAACTTTCTCAATCTATTGGGAAGAGATTCGATAGTTAAGGTTAGCGACAGATTGCAACGAAACGACATGACACGACTGCAATGTGTATACCATTTTGTATATCAGGAAAATCTTTTGAAAGGCTTTTTTCGCCTTAAGCCCTTAAAGAATAAGGGTTTTTAAAAAATGGCGGACAGTGAGGGATTCGAACCCTCGGAAGTATTGCTACTTCACACGCTTTCCAAGCGTGCGCATTCGACCACTCTGCCAACTGTCCATAATAAAGAAAATCTGATAATTGGTCGAAAAAGTTGGACGCACAAGCTAGGAGACAAAATGAGGGAATGCAATCTCTATTTGAGAGAAATTACCATGCTTGTGATTCAGCAGGATTAAATTGGACGTCCATCCACTCTATTTTCTCATCTTCAAAGATAAATTTGCCGATGAATCTCTTACCAGCGATCATGTCACGCAGCCAATGTTGGTCGTCTTCCCACATTTGATCAAAGGGGATTTCTGAGATCTTAGTCCAACGTGGAATGGCTTCATCGGTGGCGGTAGGGGTGCCTTCGAATTCCGTGCCAATGAAGACATGGCAATAGATGTTTGGCATGGTGGACATGTCAAAGAAGAGTTCACCCATTTTGATGGGGTCCTTAACGGTGATGTGGAGCTCTTCTTGAACTTCTCTGACCGCGCATTGGAGAGGCGTTTCGCCAGGATCAATTTTTCCACCAGGTCCGTTGATCTTTCCTGCGCCAATCCCTCTTTGTTTTTCAATGAGTAAGATTTGATCTCCTTGAATGACGAAGAGGAGGGTAGCAGGCATTTCTGCATCCCAGTTTTCCCAATCGACTTCCCGAACCATACTCATAGTCATGCCTTCTCACCTCCAGCGATTTGATGCAAGAGAAACATGTTCCACTTCTCTATTGCGTTATCTGTGTTGGCGAATATGTCCGCCGTTTGGCTGAATTTCCCCTGTGAATTCGTGTAGTGAAGCGACATCTACTTTAATCACTTCTAAATTAGAATCTAAGAGTTCCATGAGGTAACTCAAATCTGGTTGGTGACCCACAATCGCAATTCTGGAGAATCCGCTATAGGATTGGAGTTCTGCGATAGCGCTTTCTGCCCTCATCCCAGAGGCAAGCCATATCTCGGTAACAGGAGGTTGAACATCCGCATGCTCTGCAATAAGTTTGGCGGTTTCTTGGGCGCGAGCGTATGGACTAGCTAAAATGAGTTCAGGCTGCATTTTTTGCTCTTTCAAGTATGTCCCGAGTTCTTTCGCTTGGATGTGCCCTGTAGGGGTGAGAGGGCGCTCAAAGTCTGATTCAATTATACCGCTGTAGGAGGCTTGAGCATGTCTGATGATGAAAAGTTCCATAAACGATGATCTTAATGAAGCGATTAAAGTCGTATGAGAAATTACTTAACCCTAAGTAATCAATATCGATCCTGTAGGTCGGTGAGATCCAGCATTCTTCTTCTAAGCATTTCTAGGGCGTCTTGACTGACTGCGAATTTAAAACTCTGGCGCGCACGCTTATGAAGACGACGGATGACGTGTGTGGGGTGATCATATTGAGCGAGGGCGATAAAGACGGTGCCGACTGGTTTTTCTTCCGTGCCGCCCGTAGGTCCAGCAATGCCAGTGACGGCAATTGCGTAGTCATCATTTGAAAGTTCTAGCGCTCCTTCTGCCATAGCGACTGCAACTTCAGCACTTACTGCACCATGTTCTGTTATTAGTTCTTTAGGAACGCCTAGCATGGCTATCTTTGCGGAATCGGCATAGGTGACTACACTTTGGTCAAATACGGCAGAGGAGCCAGCGGCATCAGTCAGTCTACTAGCGATGAATCCGCCAGTGCAACTCTCTGCAAAGGCGATAGTGTGCCCATCTTCTTCAAAGAGATCAATAATGACTTCCGCCATGCTTTTTCCATCATCACTAAAGCAATAGTGACCAAAGGTTTGTTTAAGGATTTTTTCACCCTCTGCTACAGCGAGCTCTGAGCCGATGAGGCGACAGTCTACTTCTCCTGGGCGGGCGCAATACCCGTATTCCAGATCGGGAACTTTTCCTAGTTCTTCATCTACTCCTTGGTGGAAATCACTCTCGCCGATACCTGTGAATTTAAGCTCTTTATGCTCCTGCGGGATGTCTCCCCCCACGAGTCCTTTTAGACGATGCTTCACTTCATTCTCAAACATAGGGTAAAGCTCCCGTGGTGGACCAGGAAGAAGGAATATGGCGCACCCTTTGCCAATACGTGGCGGCACATAGACACCTGGTGCAGTGCCGTTCGGATTTGGCATGATCTCCGCGCCTACAGGCAGAAGCGCTTGTTTACTGTTTACGTCTGCCATTTCATATCCACGTGAAGCAAAGTAAAATTCAATAGTGCGGAGGGCGTGTTCATCGGTAATCATATCAATACCGAGAACTTCAGCCACAATCTCGCGTGTTAGGTCATCACTCGTCGGTCCTAGCCCACCTGTGATGATGATGGCATCAGCACGCTCTATTCCTGCGATGAGCTCCTCATTAATGGCGTCACCATCAGGCACGGTGACCTGACGTTGGACGCGAAGTCCCATTTTAAAGAGTTCTTGACCGAACCATTGGCCATGAGTGTTTAAGGTAGTTCCGAGGAGGAGCTCAGTGCCCGTATTAATGATCTCTATTTTCATTTGCTATTGAGGGTAATGAACCACGAAAACGGAAAAAGGCACGAAAGGATTTATGCTTTTTCCGAATTGATTAGAAGTAAGGAGACAAAAAGTGAAAACTCTCACTATGAAAAAGACCTCGCTTTTTCTAAGTTCTCAAATATTTAGGATCGGCTATGCGCTATATTGAGAAGCTAAAGAAGAGAATCCAAGAGGTGGGGAGCCCGCTATGTGTGGGGTTAGATCCGAGACCTGAGAGGATAGAAGGTGGACTGGATGCAGTAGAGAGCCACTTAATGAAAGTCATAGAAGAGACGCATGACTTAGCAGTGGCTTTTAAGCCAAACCTCGCGTATTTTGAAGCGATGGGGCTATCTGGGCTAGAAATGTTAGAGCGCGTTTTAGAAGTGATTCCTAAAGAAGTTCCAACGGTGCTTGATGCCAAGCGCAGTGACATAGGGGAGACGCAAAAGTATTACGCTAGAGCATACTTTGAGCATTACGGAGTGGATGCCGTGACTCTGAATCCTTTTATGGGGTATGATAGTATAGAACCGTTCCTAGGGTATGAAGGGAAGGGAGTTTATCTACTGGCGCTGACATCTAATCAAGGAAGCGCAGACTTTATGCGGAAGGAAATTGACGGACGCCCCATCTACTTACATGTGGCGGACTTTGCCAAGCGAGCAGAAGGTGAGCCTTGTGATGTAGGCTTTGTGATGGGACTAACGAATCTCGGTATCGAAGAAGTCTCTGCGTTTCCTGATTACCCATTGCTCATTCCAGGGTTAGGGGCGCAAGGAGGTGATTTGTCGGCGCTGCATGGCGGAGCGCAGAGAAATGCGCCAAATTTGGTTAATGCCTCACGATCCATTCTCTTTCCACAGCATGGTAGTCACAGAGAAGCTGCAATGGCGATGAAATCACTATTGTCGGGCGTGGCATGCTAGGACTCAAAGAGCGCATAGGACGCTTTCTTGTGTTTCACTAAAACTAAGGTTTTAGGCACATTTCCTCACATAACACGACATTTTTTTAAGCGGAGGATTCATCGAATCCTCCCTACCGCTTTGCCATATAATACAAGCAAACTAGGTAGGGCGGTTTTGATAAAACCGCCGTTTCTAAGGGAGGCTTTACCCTAGTACGTTTTTCGTCGTGTAGTGTGAACCATTCTAGCTTATCATCCCGCAACCTCTTCTATCTCTCTAATAAGTACATCACACTGAGATAAATCTAATTTTTCGCCTGCTTGATCTACGACGAGGAAGCTATCAATGGCGGTATTTCTTTCGGTTGTGATTCTGGCTCCTTTTGTGGTGAATTTCTTTTTAGTAAAGAGACTTAAGAGATCATGGAGAAGCCCGATGCGGTCAGTCGCTTGCACCTCAATCATGGTATAGTGCTCATGCTCGTCATTAGTTATATCTACGATGGGTGGAGCTTTAATAGCTGGTTCCTCATCAAAAAATCCTTTTTTCTCTTTGATGTGCTCTTCTGGGTTATAGCTTTTTTCCTTATTGAGGTCATAAACTGCCGTCACTACCTGCATTTGTATGAGATCATCAATCACAGCCTCTTGCTCCATGTCACAAACGCGAAAGAGATCTAAGACTAGCCCGTCTGAGCGCGTGTGTACATTCGCCGAAAGGATATTGATTTCATAACTGGCAAAGGCACAGCAGATTGAAGCGAGTAAATTCGCTTTATCAGGCGTCACCACACAGACCTCAGAATAACCTAGTGCCTCATGTTCTGCCCATTGGATCGCCGCTTCAAAGGGCGTATCTGGTCTTCTCGCTCTCCTGTTTTCATACTGCCACATCGCTCTCACATGCTTGGCGACGCTTTCCCACTCACGATACCTAAAATAGGCGAGAGGCATTTGCTTATAATGCTTTTCGAGAACCTCGTGGTATTTATCATCCAGTTGTTCCTCTAGACGCGTTTTCTGTTTTTTGAGCAAGGCATTTTGATATGCTTTTTCTTCAGTTTTAGAGGACTTTAAGGCTTGGTGGGCACGCTTATAAAGAGTTTTGATAGCGAGCTCTTTCCATCCGTTCCAACCATCCGGATTTGTCGCGTTTGAGTCACAATACGTGAATACGAGAAGCATTTCCAAGCGATCTGCAGTCTTCATCTGAGAGCAAAATTCTTTAATCACTTCTGGGTCATCAGTATCATTCTTAGTTCCTGTTTTAAAGAGGGTCAAATGATGGTCTACCAGAAATAAGATAAGCTCTTTAGTCTCCCCTGTGATGTCTAACCTTCTACAAACATCATTAGCCATCACACTAGAACCATCCACATGATCATCGGTATTTAAGGCTCTCCCAGTGTCATGAAGAAGTAAGGCAATATACATTGCCATGGGCTCTTGCATTTTCTTAAAGAGCCTCCCATAAAACGCATCTTCAGAACGGTTACCAGAGGTAATCCGATCCAGCATATCTAAACAACGTAGTGTATGCTCATCTGCCGTATACCTATGAAAAAATTCATGCTGAACAAGGCAATCTAACGCTCCAAATTCTGGAAAGATTTTTCCTAAGATCCCTATCCTGTGCATGGAGCGAAACGTGCGACTCACACGCCCACGCATTCCCATAATGTTATCGATGGCGTCTCTGTTCTCCTTCGCGAAAAGAAAACTCTTATCAATGAGAGGTAAGTTTGTGTTAATTTGACTCCTCAGTGAAGGCGAAAGAGTTAAACCGTGTTTTTGACAATGCAAAAAAGCACGCAACATGCGCCCACTGTCTTTCTCGAAAATATCTTCATTTACCGCATATAAAAAATCTTCTTGAGAGCAAAACCCATCAAACTTCCTTTGCTTCCCAAGCTTATTCTTCATCCAAGGGAGCCATGAGGTAAGACTCTGCCCCTTAAAGGCATCTGACTCAATCTCGAGAATATCAAAGACGCCCTTCACTCTATTATGTAAATTTCTCGCATGGGTGTAATAATCACGCATGAGTTTCTCTATCTTAATGAGTATGTCCTCACCCTCGTAGTCAAATGCCTCCGCCACTTCTCCTTGGAGCCGTAAGGACAGAATGTCTACAGCTTTACCCGTTCTGAAATGCATCTCATTTCTCAGGCGCATTAGGAAGTCTACCGATTCCTGAATTTGCACGGCGGCGTTTTCATTAATCACCCCGTCATCCTGAATAAGTGACAGGTCTCTACTCTCATTCGCAGATTCCATTAACCACTGTAGATTATGCCAGTCTCTTAAACCTCCTGGGCTTTCTTTCACATTCGGCTCTTGGAGAAAAATGGTTTTAAAGTATTTTTTATGCCGAGCGGACATATCATGGGAGCGCTCCGCAAAGAAGTTCACCTTATCATTCTCTATGGCTTCCTTTCGATATCTCGCTTTAAAGTCATCAAAGAGTGTTTCATCACCATCTATTAAACGAGAATCTAAAAGCGCCGTCCTTGTTATGCGATCCTTCTTACCCTCGGAAATATTCTCTGAAATGCTTCTCACGGCATGGCCGAGCTTTAAGTTAAGATCCCATAGTGGATAGAGGACTTTATCAATTCCTTGTTTCAGTTCTTCAGAAAGAGTCACCGTAGGCATGGGAGTGAGAAAAAGAAGATCGATGTCTGAGCCTGGAGAGAGCTTACCTCGCCCATATCCACCATTTGCCACTAGTGCGACATTGCCCATTTCAGGGAATTCTCGCACCGCCAGCTGGTAAAAGGTAGAAAGTAAGCGGTCAAAACTCGCCGAAAGTTCTTCACAAACCGCTATTCCAGTGCCTCCCGCTTCATGGAGTTTCCTTACACGCTCTCGCTCAAATTTTACATATTCCTTGTAATGGCTCAGGCAATCCGCTGGGGACTTTTCAGAAAGGGTCTCTAGTGTTTCTAGCTCCATTGAATTTATTAATTGTGCTTATTTAAAACGATCATCCTGCAATCTAGCAACTCTATTGAAGTAAGATTTTCATTGAAGATTTTTACTTAGTATTAGTCTATTAGGATATGAACCGCCGTCACCTTATTAAGCACCTCCCTCTTCTCGCTCTCGCCCAAGCTCTTAAATCATGTGCTGGAAGCGGAATGGGGTTAGGTAAACTCCTTCCTCATTACCTTGTAACGACAGATATGATGCTCAGACAGATGCTTCCTCATTTCCCCTTCAGGCAAGATTTCCAGGGAATCGGTTCCCTGAGTGCCAGCGATCCCCAGTTTAGTCTGGTGCCTGAACAAAACAAAGTTCGTATAGGTCTTAATCTACAAACCGCTCTGAGTTCTGGTCTCAGTTCCCTCACAGGCATTCCATCTTTGGGAGCACTTGCGGGACAAAACTATTCAGGCTCTTCTCAAGTTGCTTGCGGATTAAGATACGACTCTAAAACACGTGGCATTTATCTCAATGAGCCCGTCTTAGAGAACCTTTCCCTCTCAGGTATTCCACAACACTATACCGACCAAGCAAAAAGCCTCATGAATGCTTTCGGTCCATCTATACTAGATCGCTATCCAGTCCATACTCTTGAGCCATCATTAGCCTCACGCGTGCTTCAAAAAATGACCGTTACCAATAAGGGAATCGCCTTGGGATTCGGGATCGTTTAGAGTATTCCCTAACACCATTAGTTTTGGAATGGCGTATAATGATACTTTGCGTCCCTCGCGGATACCGCGATGTAGTGAGCGTAGCTTTTATAAAAGAGGTGTAGGTTTTTAAGCGTCATGAGCTGTGCTTGTAAGTAGGTCTGTTCTCTGAGTTGAAGTTGTAACAAGTCACTCGCGCCGTGGCTAAACATCTTACCCTCCGCCTCTAGTAGTTTCTTAGCTAAGGACTCGTGCGTTTGTGCCAAACTATAGGTTTCATAACTATTATTCAGGGAGTTATGCATCATCGATATATCCGTTGTGATAACCTCCTTTGCGTAGCTTCTCTGCTTACTAAGCTGCTCTAATTTGCTAAGAGCTTCCTCTTCCAACCCTTTAGCTTCGTTTCTCCCCAATGGAATAGTGAATTTTAATAAACTGGTAAGCTCCGTATCCTCTATGTCTTTTGGGGACTCCCCATTCACACTCTGGTTCAGCTCTAGCGCTAAGCTTAAATCAGGCTTTTGATTATTCTTAGCCAGATTCAGCTCTATTTGTGTCCGCTTTTGGAGGAGATCTAGCCGCTGTAATTGGGGATGATAAACTAATGCACTTTTAGTATCCTGTGCTCTTTGTGCATCAGTAATCACTGGGTAGAGGAGAAGCTCAGAGGGCATCCTCTCAAAACTCACCATTATAGGTTTTTGATCACCCATATCCCTATAGAATAGAGAAAGGGTGTAGGTGGTATTTTCAAAATCCGTTTTAGCATTATTATAGGCAATAGTTCTCTCAATCACTAGACGCTGATTATCGATGAGAATAATCTCTGGCCTCGCACCTTGCTCTACTTCTTTTTCAAATGCCCCCTGCCTTTCCTCAGCTACCTTAAGTAAGGCGCGCGTATTTATGAGAGTATACCCTTGGATGAGCCAATCGTAATAGGCGAGCCGCGCCGTTTTCATCATATCAATGAACTGTAGTGTTATGGTAGGCTTCACTAGTTCCCTCTCAATTTCTGCTTTAGAAAGATTCGCTTTCCTGGGGTTAAAGAGAAAGTCTCTTAAAAAGGGTATTTTTACTCCTAAAACAGCTTCACCGCCAGAACCAGTACGGACGTGTCGTTTATAACTGGGTAAAAAGCCGTTACTCAGACGGTAACCACCATACAGAGATCCACCTATTTGCTCAAAGGGACGGTCTAAAAGAAATTCATAGTTTGATCCGTCATAGTAATTTCGTGTGCCGTTTTCAGCCTTTAGAGAGAGGTTTGTATCAAACGCCCCAATCGCTTGGCGCACTCTGGCATTAGCTAAGTCTTGCTCTATTAAAGAAGCTAGGTAAGGCGGGTAGGTCTCTTTAAGAGAATCTATGATATCCTGTTCTCTCAGATCTCCTTGTCCCCATGCTGTCAGTAAGCTGGCGAATAAGAGGAGTGATGATAGATACTGATTACCGCACTTCATATTACTTTTTCATGGTGGGGTCGATGTTTCCGTTTTCATCTCTAATCAATGGAGGGAAGCCGTTCATCTTCCTCCAGATTTCCATCCATAGCGGCACTTCTTCCAGCAAAAACCATGCTTGAGTAAGTGTGCCTTGACGCAACCAACGTTCCTTATCTGGCCAGCCCACTTTCACCTTTCCTTCCCCGTCATATCGATCAATTTCATCTTCACTGGGACCGATCACCACTCTGAAGTCACCTCCCGCATCACTTGCACTATCAATAAAAACGACTTCTCCACCAAAAGTCCCTACTGCTAACTGAGGCCATCCAATCGCCTGAATACTAGGCCACCCTTCAAAGGATAGTCTAACAGGACTTCCAGGAATACTCTCTCCATCCACTTCTTTCCGTGCTTTAATTAGTGCTATATCATTTCCGTCTAACCAAATTTCAACATAACGGCTATCGGTCTTTGGGACTATGCTACAAATTAGCTGTCCCGGGCTAAGATACGTGCCATCTGTCACTACTACCTTATAAATAATCCCATCGCGAGGCGCCTTAACAACCTGCCTGGAGGTCTTATTTATAACACTGTCTAGCTTTACTACTTCCTGCTTAGCAGACTCTATTTCCGCCCGCGTGCTATCTTTTTGAGAGCGTACTAATGATAGGGAAGAATCGTAATCAGAAATGGTTTTTTCATAGAGAGATTCCGCTGATTTAAGGTCTGCATCCGCGGTATCCTTTTTCATTACAACTTGCTCGTATTCTCGCCGGGAAGTAAGCCCCTCATCGTAAAGCGAATGAGTTCTATCGTATTCTAATGAAACAGTTTTTAGCTGAGCTCTAGCCGCGTTAATGTCCTCTTGTGATGCGAGCAAAGCGTTTTTCTTAGAAAGCTCTATTTGTGCTTCCTGAGATTCTATTTGCTGAAGCTTACTTTCTGCGAATTGTTCCCGGCTTTTGATAGTTTCTCTCTGTGATTTGAGATTCTCCATTAATAAGGGATCATTATCCTCAATTTCAGCGATTACTTCATCTTTCTTGACCGCTTGTCCTTCGACAACATTTAAAACTTTAACTCTACCAGACAATTGCGACTCCACATTGAGGCGTCGTTCCAATGGGTCAAAGGCGATGACTTTTCCATTGCCGATTGTGTTTTGCCTCCAAGGCAAGAAGAACACAGAGACGGTCAGAATAATGAAAATAATAAATAAAATTCGGCTAAACGTATATGTAAGGCGCGTAGAGCCAGCCAATGATAGCGCTGGAAGGGGTGGGGCTGTAGTGTCCTTTTTTTTCATCTCCTTAGAAGTTTTAATTCATGAATCAAGATTCCCTAAATCTATAATTTCATCACAAAGTGTAGTATACTTTGTCTTTCTCGTCGCAAATAAGACAGTCCATTTATGCTCTGGAGCGAGAATGACCTCACTTAGGCGCTCAAACTCGTGCTCAGCTAACCCATCAAAGAGTTCGTCAATAATTAGGAGCTTAGGCTTCTGAACCAAAGCGCGCGCGATTAAAAGTGCTACCCGCTTATTAGTTGCTAATTTTGCGCCACCAGTAGAGAGGCGTCGATGTAACCCTTCTGGATGAGAGAGAAACTCGTCTAAAAGACCTACTTTTCCCAATGCGACATTTACTTCGTCTAAGCCAATATCATCAAAACCTAAGCGTAGGTTGTCGATAATAGTTGTATGAAGGATTCGGTTCGGACGCAGAAGAAGAACTTGTTGCCTTAATGAAGAACGTTTCCATGCCTTAATATCCACTCCATTTAAGGCAATAAAACCGCTAGTAGGTTCACGCATTCCAAAAAACATATTCATCAATGCGCTTATTCCAGATCCATAAGGACCAATAACAGCCACGCGAGAACCCGCCTTAAAATCAAAGGTGAGATCCTTAAAGAGTGGTGCTTGACCCGGAAAATTAAAGCATACACTTTCTGCTCTCACCTCAAATCCACCTTCTTGGTTTATAGGCATCTCTTCTCCTTTTGGTGACTCAATACGGAGATCAAAGAGTTGCCCTAGCTTATCCATCGCCGCCATCGTATCATACCACGCTTCTAACTTCTTACCAAACTTTGCTAAACTCGCAATGATACTCCCCATAATGATCTCGCTGGCAACTAATTGTCCCAGTGTTATTTGCTGACTAATGACAAGCCACGCCCCACCAATTAGTAAGACTACTGATGCTATTACTGATAGGACTAAAAGCCCTGTTACTTGACGGATCACTACATGGAAATGTGAAGAACGAGCATTCACATAATCCGTAGCCAACTTATTTGCTCTACTTGTCGCGAGCTCATATCCTCCAGGACCTTTAAAAAGGGTTGGATAGGCTGCAATTTCCTCAAACCAACTCACCATACTATATTTCGCCTTAGACTCAATAATACTCGTTTCTACTGCACCACGCCCTAAGCCTTGAACGATAACAACAATAAGGATTATAAGGATAATCACGAAGACCAGTAAGAAAGGATGATAGAGCGAGAGTAGTATCATTCCTATCACCGTAGCCATTAGTGTATTAATACCGTCTAAAAGAAAGAAGGCGGTATTTTTCTGAGCTGTCACTACATCTAAAAAACGATTCACGACTTCCGGAAGGTGAACTTTATCGAAGTCCTCTATACGTGTGCGTGGTAAACGGTATGCAATATCTGCGGTTGCCCTCGCAAAGATCCTTCTCTGAATCACATCAGAAATGTAATATTGAAACCCTGTAATAACAGCTTGTAGGACTAGGCACGCCATCACTACTTGCCCGATAACGAATAAAGCTTGAATATAAGGCTTGGACTGCGTGCCAAATGCTAAATTACTTACGACAGTGTCGACCGCTAATGGAACCGTAAGATAAAGCACCCCTGAAAAAATAGAAAATATAAACAGCGTAAGGATGTCCTTCTTATCCTCTAAGAGCATTTTCCAGTAACGAAGCTCTGGACGCATCGCGCTTGGCTCACCTTTTTCTTTTTTTAGGGCATTTAGCCTTTCTTGGTCTTCACTAAGTGAACTGCTGGAATTAAAGGGTAAAGAGTATTGGACAATTCCCACTTCCACTTCCTCTCGGCGAGATCTAATGCTGAGCTTTTTCATCAGTGAATTATGAAAAAGCTTCGTCCGATCGAAAGGGCTCTCACCCTCTGCAATACTTACCGATAAAAGACCTGACTTAGTTATTAAAACCCAATCTTTTTCAGACTCATTCCATATTATAATAGGGCAATCTTCTGACGCTTTCCAAAGCGCTTCAGAATACTTCAACCGCACAGGGTTAATAGTAACGTGCATGTCTTGCGCTGATCTAACTAGAGTAGCTAGGTGATCACCTTCAGTCTGCTGCCAACTCTTCTTCTGTAAGGCGGTGAGCTTTTCCAGATCAACTTCTTGACCAGTAAGAGTGGCTAACTTCGCAAATATTTCTGATTTAAACATTTAAGGGTATATATCCATTTACCATTGATAGGACTGCACGCAATCCATTTCGGATTTTGTTTAATATGGAAACTTAAAGTCCAGGGCGCGCCGAAAAGCGCGCCCTGATTCTAGCGCTTTTCAAAGTGACTTTGACACTTCAACTAAATAGTTAAAGCGCCTGAGTAAGATCAGCCAGAATATCATCGATATGCTCTAACCCTACAGACAAACGAATTAAACCTGGTGTGATGCCTCCACTTCCTTGTTGTTCAGTGTTGAGCTGCGAATGCGTAGTCGTAGCAGGGTGAATGGCGAGGGATTTAGCATCTCCAACATTCGCTAGGTGAGAGAATAGATTTAACTTTTCGATGAATGCCTTTCCAGACTCGGCGCCACCTTTAATTTCAAAAACCACAACAGAGCCGCCTTTTCCAGACTGGAACTTTTGATTTTTCTCATATTGAGGGTCATCTTTAAGTCCGGGGTAGCGCACCCATGCCACAGCATCATGCTCCTTTAAAAACTGAGCCGTAGCGAGGGCGTTCTCACAGTGACGATCCATTCTTAAAGGTAGTGTTTCTATCCCTTGTAGAGCTGCCCATGAATTATCAGGGGAGATACATGCACCTAGATTTCTAAGTGGCACAGTTCTCATACGAAGGATGTAAGCAAGCGGCGCAAGCATTTCTGGTAGGTCATGCCCCCAACGCAATCCGTGGTAGGAACTGTCTGGTGTATCAAAAAGTGGATGCTTTCCTGCGCTCCAGTCAAACTTACCAGAATCAATAACGATACCGCCTATCGCTGTGCCATGTCCACCCAACCACTTAGTAAGAGAATGCACAACTATGTCAGCACCATGCTCAATTGGGCGACAGAGATAAGGGGTAGAAAAAGTAGCATCTACGATAAGGGGCACGCCTCCAGCATGGGCAGCATCTGCCACAGCTCTGATGTCTGTTACTTCAGATGCAGGGTTAGATATGGTCTCACAAAATACAGCACGTGTTTTATCATCAATAGCGTCTGCAACTTCCTGAGGGTCATCAATATCTACGAATTTCACCGTGATTCCCATTGTAGGAAGGATGTCATTAAATTGGGTATAAGATCCTCCATAGAGACCGCGCGCGGAAACGATATTATCTCCCGCTTGGGCAAGATTAATGATAGAGTAAAAGATACCAGCAGTTCCAGAGGCTACGCCCAGCCCAGCCAGCTCATGCGCCCCTTCAAGGAGTGCCACGCGCTTTTCTAGAACATCCGTCGTAGGATTCATCAGGCGTGTGTAAATATTACCGAGCTCTTTCAGTGCGAATAAATTCGAGGCATGCTCAGTAGAATTAAAAGTATATGAGGCTGTCCTGTAAATAGGGACTGCGCGAGAATTAGTTGTAGGGTCAGGCTGTTGACCACCGTGAAGACAAAGCGTTTCTAGTTTCATAGTTTTTAGTAGTCATAACCTACTAAAATGAACGTAGAAGAAACAAGATTTTCTTTCTCTTTACGCAACAAAGCAGTATGCGCACGAGCTGGAGTTTTCTGATTAGAGATTGCTTCTTCATTCGCTTCATGGTGATAACCCTATACGTATGAAGGAAATTTCTATACCCGGATCTAAATCTATTTCTAATAGGGTTCTCCTCCTTGCTGCTATCGGGCAAAAACCCGTGCTTCTTAAAAACCTTTTAGAAAGTGATGATACGGTTTACATGCGAGCGGTTCTTTCTTCATTCGGGGTGAAGTTTTCTCAGAATGAAAATGGATTATTAGTATCCCCTCCTGTATATCTTAAAGGTGATGGTCAGACGCATCATATCGGAAATGCTGGGACTGTAGCTAGGTTCGTCTCTGCTGTTAGTTTAATTATTAACGGAGAGTATGGACTTAAAGGAGTGGATCGTATGCATGAGAGACCGCAGGCTGACCTTTTTTCTGCTCTTCGTAATCTAGGTGTAGAGATTAATTGCCGAGAGAATGATGGTTATTTACCAGCAACCTATAGAGGAATGGGCGGAATACTGAATGGTAGAATAGTAAAATTATCTGGACGAGTTTCTTCCCAGTTCGTGTCTGCTCTTCTCCTTGTGGCTCCAAGAATTACTGGTGGGTTACGTATCGAAATGGATGAGGTTCCGCCCTCTCAACCATACATCGAGATGACACTAGAGATTCTAAAGCTTTGGAGTGTAAATTTCACCATTGAAAATGAGGGTCGCTCGATGGACATCCAAGAAGGGCTCAGCGCGCCTGAGAGCTATACCATTCCTGCAGACATGAGTGGCGCGAGTTACCCTGCCGCATGGTCTACGCTAACCAAGAGCATTCTAAATATTAAGGACTTTGGCTCTGTCACCCTTCAAGGAGATGAAGAGTTCTTAGGAATCTGTGAACACATGGGTGCCCAGATCAAGAAAGATAGTGAAGATTGCCTTTTCAATGCATTTTCAGATCCGTCTCCAGAAACCACCTTTGATTTTTCACCTATGCCTGACGTGGCGATGACGGGAATGATTTTATCGGCATTCTATGAAGGCGAGTGGAAATTTGTCGGTCTAGAGAGCTTACGCGTAAAGGAATGTGACCGAATTCAAGCAATGGTGGATGGGTTTACCCTCCTAGGAATTAAGACACAAGTTGCAGGTGATGACGTATCAATCATTGGAGGAGCGTATTGGATGAATGATGATAATATCTCGCGTATGAAATCTGCCCGCATTACGACTAACTCACACGATGACCATCGTATTGCAATGTGCTTTGGAGTGCTGCGCTCCACTCTTGCCCAAAAAGTGAAATCTCCTGCGGAATCGTTATTTAAAATTGGGGAGCCACACTGTGTCGCTAAAACATGGCCGAACTTTTGGAATGATTTAGCTGATTGGGAAACTCAACGAGTATCTTAAATGGAGTCTTTTTTGAGTATGCCGACGTAGGGTAGGTTACGGTATTTTCCTTTATAGTCTAAGCCATATCCTACAACGAATTCATCCCCTATCGTGAAAGCGACATGTTCAACGCCTACATCGACATCTCTCTTTTTATCCTTGGAGAGTAATACACAACGACGCAATTGAGAAACCCCCATTTCATTAAGCTTATTGCTGACAGTATGTAGGGTTCTACCTGTATCTAAAATATCGTCTATAAGGAGAACGGATCTTCCTTTGACATCGGGAAATCTAGTATCAAGGAATTCTATTACCCCAGAACTTTCCATTCCTCCCTTATAACTAGAGACGTTTAAGGATTCGATTTCTAATGCAACGGGTAATCTCCTACATAAGTCCGCGGCGAAGACTAACGCTCCTTTAAGTAGGAATATTACCATGAATTCCTTCTCTTTCATTTCCTCTAAGATTTCGTTAGCCAGTACGTCTATTCTTCTTTTTATTTCATTCTCAGCTATCAAGCATCTCTCTATATTCTCATTCATTGATTTATACTTATGAATATGAAGAAAGAACTGTATATACTAGAAATAACTCGTTTCTTTCTTGCAGAAAAGTAAGGACTAAGAATATCTACGTTTTCATGGCAAAAAGGGTAATGAGAAAAAGCAGCTATAAGATTCCTACTAAGAATGTACCTGTTCACCATCGTTACCCAGCTGGCATGTATCGTAGAGTAGCATTATTGTATGTTATCAGAGCTCTCTGTTTACCTTTGTTTGTAATTCTATTTGCTGTTGCGGTCATTACAGATCATCAGGTTTTAAAACTATACTCACTTATTCCTCTTGGGCTTTTTGTTCTCTTTACTCTCCT
>CALLLS010000048.1 GCA_938008215.1 uncultured Verrucomicrobiales bacterium
CCCACCATCCCTCTATGTCCACTGATGTAGATTTTTTGTTTAGAGGAATTTTTCATTACGCTTCTTATTTATAGATAGTCTTCTGAGGTGCTCTAGATACTAGTTGCTACAGAAACATCGAATCCTTCCCTCTTAAGAAGCGCGTTTTTCTTAGCGGTTGTAAGATCAGAGATCGTCATTTCTTCACACATCTCTTCTACCGTTATCTCTGGCTCCCAACCTAATTTTTCTTTCGCTTTAGTAGGATCCCCCAAAAGTGTTTCTACTTCTGCAGGGCGATAATAACGCTGGTCTACTCTCACTATGACATCTCCACTATTTATAGATGGCGAGACCGCCTGGTCTACACTTACTACGGTTGCAATTTCGTTTTCAGCTTCTCCACTAAATTCTAATTCTATTCCCGCAAACCCTGCCGTAAGCTTTACAAACTCTCTAACAGAAATTTGTTTCCCTGTAGCTATTACAAAATCTTCTGGATGCTCTTGCTGTAACATCATCCACTGCATTCTGACATAATCTTTAGCGTGGCCCCAATCTCTGAGCGCATCCATATTACCGAGATGTAAGCAATCCTCTAAGCCGTAAGCAATATTCGCGATTGCTCTTGTGATTTTTCTCGTAACAAATGTTTCTCCTCTTCGAGGGGATTCGTGGTTAAATAAAATACCGTTGCAGGCATACATACCATATGATTCTCGATAGTTTACTGTTATCCAATATCCGTAGAGCTTCGCTACCGCATAGGGAGAACGCGGATAAAATGGGGTCGTTTCTTTTTGCGGTGTCTCTTGGACTAGCCCGTAGAGTTCAGAGGTAGAAGCTTGGTAAAAGCGGGCCTTCTTTTCGAGACCGAGTAAACGGATCGCTTCTAATATACGTAAAGTCCCAGTAGCATCTACGTCAGCTGTATACTCTGGCGTCTGGAAGGACACCGCAACGTGTGACTGCGCCCCTAAATTATAGATTTCATCAGGCTGTACCTCACTTATAATTCTAGTAAGGTTTAATGAGTCTGAAAGGTCTCCATAATGAAGATGAAACTTCTTATGGTCAACATGAGGATCTTGATAAATGTGATCCACTCTATCCGTGTTAAATAAAGAAGCTCTGCGCTTGATCCCGTGAACCTCATAGCCTTTCTCTAATAAAAACTCAGCTAAGTAAGAGCCATCTTGTCCTGTAATGCCTGTTATTAATGCTTTTTTCATTTTTTAAATAACTTTTGCTCGTTTACGAGATAGAACTTAGTGCGTGCTAATTTCCTCACGCTACCGCCCTTGGTTAACTTGCAAGAGCAAGACCAATACTTAAGACTTTAAAAAGTAATGTACCAGAAGGCACAAAAGTATAGATTGACAAAACAGGCAAAAGTTCAATAAAAAATGAACTTTCTTCACGTTTGTTACGTAAAACTTCTATTTTTAGCCTTTAGGGCTCGGTCTTTTAGGAAGCAGTAAAGAATATAAATCTAGATCTACGACTTGCTCTTGCCCTAAAAACTCTATCAAGACTTTCACTCTTTCGTCTGCAGACAACGGCTCCTCCACGACTCCTGTTAGCCCCTTGAAGGGACCATCAGAGACCTCTATTTCATCACCTTTTTCTACGCGCGGGGCAAACTGGATAATGTCACCTTCAGACTCTCCTCGTGTTTGCCTTTTAATTTCCTCCACGATTTCCTCTGACAATTGAGGAATGTTATCACCGAAGGAAAGCACCGTTGAGACGCCGTGGCTCCCTGTCACCTGCCTAAAAGACTTTGGATAACAAAACTTTGCTAATAAATATCCAGGGAAGAGTGGCTCCACCCACCAAATTTTCCCCCTACGCGTCGCCTTCTTAAATCGAATTCGTGGGCAAAACGGCTCTACACCTTCCACTCCTTCTAGAATTCTCGCAGCGATGTGCTCCCTCTTCGTCTGGCAGCGTAACACAAACCAACATGCTTCCTCATCATCCCAACGAGTGTTCATATCATCAGTTTCCTAAGACCCTTTGCACGAGGGGCAGAATAATTTTCGCCTGCTTCGTCCACCGATCTAGCTTATCGAATCGATCCTCATAAAAGTCGGCATTCGTAGAATCTTGCTCGTTCTCAATCACCACCTTAAGTTTCTTTAACTTCTCTTTTCCGCTGTCCATATGGGGCACCACTTCTTCTCGGATAAAGCCTGAAACTAAGCTTTTAAGGTTCGTCACTGGCAAATAATACGCCTTGCGATCCTTCTCCACTTTTTCAAGCGCTCCTAGGTTTCTCAGAAATTTTAGACCCTGACTCGCAGAACCCTTACTCATACCTATCTTAGAAACTAAATCATCAAGCGAAAGAGGATCTTGGGAGATGAAGAGTAATCCGTAAATTTCTCCGATGGACTTAGGCAGACCTAGTACTCGCACTCCATCACAGAAAAAGGACATAACTTCCTCCTGCGTGCGAGTGAGAGAGTACTCTAAATCTGTATGTTCCTCATTATCCATCTTTCCTCCTTTTATACCCCGTCCATCCATCTGGAAAGTTCTCCTTTTAATTTTTCTGTGAGGCGCACTTGATAAGACTCACCCACCGTCATAATTGCCGCCCTACCTTTAGACCCTATAAAGCGTAGATACACTTCAGTTTTTCCAGGATGGTTCCGCAATATACCCTTAATTTTTTCTAAGTCTTTTGCAGAATGTCTCAGGACAGAAATCGTAAGCTCCAACCCTTTTACCTTCTTTGCCTTCGTTTTTACCTCTGTGATTTTGGTCGCCCCAGAAATCCTTACCTCTTCTGTCCGGTCATCCACTTGCACCCCAGACTCAAAGCGAATCACCTTCCCAGCCTCTAGAATCCCACCTTCCTTTGCAGGAATGTAAGTCTCACTCCAGCAAACCACTTCCGCATCTCCCGTAAAATCCTCTAAATGTAACACTCCGAACGGCTTACCCGCACGCGTTGTCTTATGCTCTACTAAGGAAATCATACCGCCAAAACGATACTTCCGTCTTCGGTCACTGGTATCGACCTCAGCAAGCATCCCAAAGGGCGTGTATCCTTCTGAGTCGATCACTCCTCTAAACCTATCAAGTGGGTGCCCCGTCACGTAAAAACCCAGAAGCTCCTTTTCATGCACGAGACGATCTTCCTTAGACCACTCTTCTAGCTGCTCCCCTGCATGCGCAGTCATCGGTACGGCAGTAGGAATATCGTCAAAACCAAAAAGCGCACCTTGTCCACTCGCGCGATCCTTCTGTAAAGCACTCGCTGACTGGAGCACTTTCTCTAGCTTTAAGGTCATCCCTGCTCTCGTTTCTCCAGACCAGTCCAGTGCTCCTGCCTTAATCAAGTTTTCCAAGATGCGTTTATTGACCACTTTCCCGTCCAGACGGTTTGCCAACTCTTCCAGAGACTCGAATTTTCCATTCTCCTCACGGTCCTGAATAAGGAGCCCCATCGCAGCTTCACCCACGTTCTTAATGGCAGCTAGCCCGTATCGAATAGAGAGCTCACCATTTCTCATTTTTTCAGGAGAGAAGCGTAATTGAGACTTATTTAAATCAGGAGGCAGAATCTCTATTCCCATGCGGTAACACTCGGATACAAAGACCCCGATCTTATCGGTATTATTGATCTCATTAGAAAGAAGCGCAGACATAAACTCCACGGGAAAGTTCGCCTTTAGATACGCCGTCCAATAGGAAATCATCCCGTAGCACGCCGAGTGTGACTTGTTAAACCCATAGCCCGCAAATCCGGCTATTTTATCGAAAATCTGGCTCGCTAGCCCCGCCTCGATGTCGTTGTGCTCCTTACAGCCAGCGATGAAGATTTCACGCTGCTTATTCATCTCCTCCACCTTCTTCTTACCCATCGCTCGGCGCAAAACATCGGCACCGCCAAGCGTGTATCCCGCTAGGAGCTTAGCCGCGTTTTGCACCTGCTCTTGATAAATCATTACCCCATACGTACTTCCACTAATCTCTTCCATTAGAGGGTGCTCATACTTCACCGCTTTTCGCCCCTCTTTCACCTCGATCATTTCATCGATGTACTGCATCGCACCCGGTCGGTAGAGTGCGAGGAGATCAATAATGTCATCGATCTTTCTGACTCGATACTTCTTACAAGTCTCCGTCATCCCTCCAGACTCCATCTGAAAGACTCCCATCGTCTCACCCCGATCCAGTAGATCATAAGTCGATTGATCTTCTAGGGTTACGTCGTTAATCACAAAGTCCGGCGTGTGCCTTTGGATATGCTCTTGCGCCTCCTGAATGACCGTCATGTTCTTCAGACCGAGGAAATCCATCTTCAGAAGCCCCACGTCCGTAATCGCGCCCATATCGTATTGCGCCACCACTTCCCCTTCATTTCCTCTCGTCAATGGCACGTGATTATCCAGCGCTCGATCACCAATGACCACCCCCGCTGCATGCACTCCTGTATTTCGAGTCAGCCCCTCAAGCCTCAGCGCATACTTCCATAAGTCTTTGTAAGTGGAGCTCGCATTAATGGCATCCCTCAGCTCTTCCTTCTCATCCCACTCTGATTGGAGTTTTACTCCTGGCTTCGTCTCGATCATCTTAGCCAGCGTATCCGCCTCACCATAGCTCACACCCATCACACGCGCCACGTCTCGAATCACACTCTTGGCACCCAGCTTACCATATGTGATAATGTGGGAGACACAGTCCTCCCCATATTTTTGGCGGACGTAATCGATCACTTCCATTCGTCTGTTCACACAGAAGTCGATATCCACATCGGGTGGACTCACCCGCTCTGGGTTTAGGAATCGCTCAAAGAGAAGCCCGAAACGCATCGGGCAAATATCGGTAATTCCCATCGTATAAGCTACTAGAGAACCCGCCGCCGATCCCCTTCCAGGTCCCAC
>CALLLS010000049.1 GCA_938008215.1 uncultured Verrucomicrobiales bacterium
CTTCTAAATCAGTTTCTTTGCGGGTAAGGGCTTCTTGCTTCTCTTTCAGCTCTTGCTCCTGTATAGAGCTTGATTTTCCTGTTACTCTATGAGGAATGTTTCCCGCCCCTTCTGTTTCATGTGAAAGTTCAGGCTTACTACTAATTAGCTCATTTTCAAAGAGTGACTTGAAATCGGCAGAATCATCATCTGTAGTCTTAACAAAATGAGAAGAGAAAGGCTGCCAAGCATCTGCCTTACCATCAATAACCAAAGTATCTTCATGATTTTCTTCTCTTAAAGATCCACTTTCAGAATAAGAACCGTCAGATTTATTTTTCTTTTCTTGTTTTAGGCTATTTTCAGGATCGCCCGGTTCTACTGATAAATCTAAGGCTCCTTTTCTAGGAGATATTGCCCCCACTAGGGGTGGTAGACCATCGAAAAGCTCGGGAACATATTGCCTTAATTGGATTTCGAAACCACAATCAGGACAATTACCCTTATCATGCTTCGGGACTTCTGTTATTCGAAGTAACCCGAGGCATTGCTGGCATATAATTTCAATTGGTTTAGACATCTGATTATTAAGCTAATATATACGATCGCCTACACTGGCTGCTTACAATAGCAAGTTTAATTTCTATAATCAAACACCAAGCTCAGAAAGTGCTTTAAAATAAAAAAATACGTGATCTAAAACTATCATAGTAGCTTTCTATATAAAAGCTACCTTAACAATCAAACAATGGAAAAGAGCGGAATAACTCACCCTTATTCCATATTAGGTAGTACTACTCTTCTAACATCAAGCGAGTAGGATTCTCTAAGAGATCTTTAATTTTTATCAAGAAGGTTACGGCTTCCTTTCCATCAACAAGCCTATGATCATAGCTGAGAGCTAAATACATCATAGGGCGTATCTCAACTTTCCCATTAATCGCTACAGGTCTTTGCTGAATAGTATGCATTCCTAAGATTCCACTCTGTGGAGGGTTAAGGATAGGTGTAGAAAGGAGTGATCCATAAGTTCCGCCATTAGAAATGGTAAATACTCCCCCCTGAAGGTCAGAAAGTTCAATTTTCCCAGCAGAGCCTTTCATGGCGTAATCCTTAATCGCGTTTTCAATACCTGCAAAACTCATTTGGTCTGGATCTCTCAATACAGGAACAACAAGCCCTTTTTCTGTACCGATCGCTATTCCCATATCAAAATAATGATTTTCAATTATGTCAGTGCCTTCAATGCGCGCATTGATTTGTGGCACTTCTTTAAGCGCATTCACGACCGCTTTAACAAAAAAGGACATGAATCCTATTTTAACGCCATATTTCTCAACAAAGCTTTCCTGTACCGATTTGCGGAGATTCATAATAGCACTCATATCCACCTCATTAAACGTCGTAAGAATAGCCGCTGTATGCTGAGCATTAACGAGGTGTTGAGATATTTTACGGCGAAGCATAGACATCTTCTTACGAGATGTACGCCCTTCAATAGCAGGCTCAGCGCTTTTCTTAACAGGCGCTGGCACAGAAGGTTTAGGTGCAGACTTACTTTCAGGAGCCGCTGCCTTGGCTGACTCTTTTTTAGCAGGTTCTGGTGTAGATCCTGCACCCGGAGCAATACTTCCAATAATTGCACCAATATCCACTTCGTCACCTTCAGGAACAGTAATTGTAAGCGTGCCGCTCTCTGCTGCTTCTAGCTCGTTAGATACTTTATCTGACTCTAAGACTACCAATACATCCCCTTTATTAACTGTATCTCCATCTGAAAAGCTCCACTCCCCCACGCTTGCAGTTGTTATTGAATCTCCAAAGCTAGGAATTACTAGATCAATCGAAGCTCCGTTAGTCTCGCTTTTAGGTGGAACAGATGTCGCAGATACCTCTTCAGATTCTTTTTCATTAGAAGCAGTGCTCGCACCAGACTCATCAATTTCTGCGATTACAGCACCGATGTCTGCTTCCTCTCCTTCAGCCAAAAGAATTTTAATTGTCCCTGCTACTTCTGATTCTAGTTCTTGTGAGACTTTATCTGTTTCTAAAGTTACCAGATTATCTCCTACAGATACGGTGTCTCCATCTGAGACATGCCATTGACCTATACTGGCGGATGTTATGGACTCCCCCGCGGCTGGAATTATTACTTGATGTGACATAGATTAAATAGGTAGAAATTTTTATTTTATTGTTAAACTTCAAAGGCTTCTTCAACGAGCATTTTTTGTTCTGCTTTATGTTGTGCTTTTGATCCCGCTGCTGGGCTAGATGCGGCATCACGACCTGCATAGCGAATACGTGAATCAAAAGTATCTGCCAAAAGTGGATTAATGAAACTCCAGGCTCCCATGTTTTGCGGTTCTTCCTGACACCAAACATATTTAGTGGCATTTTTATATTGAGAGGAAATCTCTTTCACGAGCTCTTCATGGAATGGATAGAGCTGCTCTACTCTGATAACGGCTGAATTATCGATTCCCTTTTGCTCACGGTAAGCAATGATATCGTAATAAACCTTACCTGAGCAGAAAATAAGACGCTCAATTTTTTCAGGCTTTTGAGTGAGTTCCGTATCTGGAAGTACTTCTTGGAATGCGGTTTTCCCTATGAAGTCATCAATCTTAGATACTGCTTCCGCTTTGGTCAAAAGACTCTTAGGGGTCATAATTATAAGCGGTTTCAGAACATTACTATGCTTCTGACGCCTTAATGCATGGAAATATTGAGCGGGTGTGGTGAAATTACCCACTATCATGTTATCCTCTGCACAAAGCTGCAAGAATCGCTCTAAGCGGGCACTTGAGTGTTCTGGGCCCATTCCTTCATAACCGTGCGGTAACAACATGACCATACTTGACGGGGTCTGCCATTTAGACTCAGCAGAAGAAAGGAATTGATCAATAATTACCTGCGCTCCGTTAGAGAAATCACCAAACTGAGCTTCCCATAGAATCAACATGTTCGAGCAACCAAGAGAATAGCCGTAATCAAAACCTAGAACCGCAGCCTCAGAAAGAAGACTGTTATATACACAAAATTTAGCCTGATCTTCAGAAATCTTTGTTAGTGGAATATAACGCTCTCTAGTAGCATTGTCATAAAAAACTGCATGCCTATGTGAGAATGTGCCCCTTCTAACATCTTGTCCAGAAAGTCTCACTGGATACCCTTCTGTGAGAAGCGCTCCCCATGCAAGGGCTTCAGCGAACGCCCAATCGAACCCTTCACCTGTTTTTAAGGCCTCTGCGCGACGCGGAATAAATCGCTTAGCCAAGGTAGGGTGTAATTTAAAATCATTTGGAATTTCCGTGTGAGCTTTACCCACCTTGTTGAGGGTTGTCTTTGTAATACCTGTTTTAACAGGAGCATGACTATACGGGTCTTGAGTAATAGCCGTGGAGCCAGTGAACACTGTTCTCTCACCCTTTTCCTCGGCAGCTTTCATCTCTTGATACCCGTCTTCTAGTTTAGACCAGATATCGTCGTATATTTTCTGTGCTTCATCTTCCGCCAGAATCCCATCGTCAACAAGCTGCTTATGATACGCCTTTCCGAATGGATCATGTTTAGCAATCGCTCTGTATATATGTGGCTGGGTGAAGGCTGCTTGATCAGTTTCATTATGCCCCTGACGTCGGTAACATAACATATCAATAATAATATCTCTTCCCCACGTTTGTCTGAAATCGAGCGCGAATAATGCCGCCCAAATCAACTCCTCTGGCTTTTCACCATTAACATGCAAAATAGGAGATTCTATCATCTTAGCTACATCAGTCGCATAAGAAGAGGAACGTGCATCTTCTGGCATGGTGGTAAAGCCAATCTGATTATTCACAATGACGTGGATCGTTCCACCCGTTCTATATCCTGGTAGTTGTGAAAGGTTTAATACCTCCGCTACCGGCCCTTGTCCGGCAAACGCTGCATCTCCGTGAAGAAGAAGTGGTAATACCCTGCTTCTGTTTGTGTCTGATCCATCATCGCCCAAAATTCTTTGACGAGCTCTCGCCTTTCCTTCTACTACAGCATTTACGGCTTCCAGGTGAGAAGGATTTGCCGCTAATGAAACGCGAACTTTCCCCTTCTCTAACTCTAAAACTTTTTCATAGCCTAGGTGATACTTCACATCACCATCACCTGCTACAAGGTCAGGAACATAGTTGGGCGTAAATTCATAAAGTATTGTCTTAATAGACTTTTTAACAAACTGCGCTAACACATTTAGACGACCACGGTGAGGCATCCCCATTTCAATTTCATCAACACCTGCAGCGGGACATTCTTCTAATAGTCTTTGCAAGAGAATCATCATTCCCTCTCCTCCTTCTAGAGAAAATCTTTTTTCACCAATGAACTTTTTACCTATAAATTCTTCAAGCAAGCTCGCCTCTAGTAACCACTTAAGAGCATTAGCATGGTCTTCTTTTTTTAATGCCGCACGGTGTGGTCGAGACTCTACCCTTTCACGAATCCAATTCCTCACTTCAGTATTATGGATGTGCATGTATTCAAAGCCTATATCACCAGAATAAGTTTCTTTAAGTGCTCCTACAAGCTGCCTCAAAGTGTGTGTTTCTCCTTTTCTGAAAGATGTTGTTGTAGCATCTTTATTTAAATCTGCTTCAGACAAGCCGAACTGGCTTAAATCCAAACGAGGGTTAAGTACCTCTTTAGGCTCCAGTGGATTAATAGTCGCTTGAGTATGTCCTAAAGTGCGATAATTATAGATTAAACTTACCACACGCCCATAAAACCCAGTATCAGCACCTATAGGAGCAACGCCAGCGTCTTCACTTTTAAGAGCTTCTACTTGCTCTTCACTTTGTGAGACGCCTATTTCAAAACCATTGAAAAAGAAAGCCCAGTCTGCAGTAACAGACTGCGGATCATTAAGCCATTTAGCATAATTCTCATCTAAGAGATCAGCGTTTAATCTTGAGGAAACAGCGGACGACATAAGATTTATAAAGGAATATGTATTTTTAGCTTGGACTAAAGAGTTAGCCAGTTTTCTGTTAGTAGCGTTCGCATCAAGAGTCAACTGAACAAACTACTAATATCAAAATAATTTATTAATCCTATGATAGAAGCACAGCGTCTCACTAAAACCTTTGGTAATAGAAGAGCTGTAGATGATTTAAGTTTTTCTGTAAACGAAGGAGACGTCGTAGGTTTTTTAGGTCCTAACGGGGCAGGAAAGACAACTACGATCCGAATGCTGACTGGTTACCTTCCTCCTACGCGAGGCACCGCAACAATCGCCGGGTTTGATGTCATTAAAGAGTCTAGAAAAGCCAGAAGCACCATCGGTTACATGCCAGAATCGGTGCCTTTATATGATGACTTAAGGGTATCTGAATATCTGAAGTTTAGAGGAAGGATAAAGGGACTTAAAGGAACAAAACTAAGAGAAAGAACTACAGACGTGTTAGAAAGGTGTGGACTAACAGATGTCAGAAGAAAGCTTATTTGTGAGCTCTCTAAAGGATACCGCCAGCGTGTTGGACTTGCAGACACTCTTATTCATGAGCCAAAACTTCTTATCTTAGATGAGCCGACAAACGGTTTAGACCCAAATCAAATACGCTCAATTCGGGCGCTAATTAAGGAACTAGCAAAAGAGAGAACTGTTATGATCTCCACTCACATCCTCTCAGAAGTGGAAATGACGTGTAATAAGGTGATCATCATTGATAATGGGAAAATCAAAGCTGAAGACACTCCAAATAACCTCGTCAATACCCTAAGATCTACAGGCAGTGTCCTCTTAGAGATTCAAAGTGATATAATTAACGCCTCACAAAAACTGCAGGAGCTAAAACATGTAAAAAAAGTGCGCAGCTTAGGAAAAAGGGATACTTGGAATGAATATGAAATAGTAGTGGACGCGGGCACAGACGCCAGAGAGCGAATCGCTCATTTATGCCGTTCTGAAAACTGGTCATTACGTTCACTTCACAGAAGAGATGCGAGCCTTGAAGATGTATTTGTAGAGCTCACTAGAAAAGACTGATATGCTTGCCGCTTTAATCAAAAAAGAATTCCGATCCTTTGTTCAATCACCGTTGGGCTGGGTCATATTCGCTTACACCATCTTCATGCAAGGCATCTGCCTATCCACTGCCATGAAAAGCCTAACAGACACCCCTCTTGTAGAAAACCTAGTATACGTTACTTACCACACACCTAATTTTTGGTTCTTTTTCTTATTCCTTTTTCCTCTCATCACTATGAGAGCTTTTGCCGAGGAGGAAAACTCTGGCACTTTGGAGTGCCTTCTTACTACACCTCTAGAAACAAGGCATTTAGTCATGGCTAAGTTCTTTGCGAGACTCCTTTTCTACATGCTTCTTTGGGTTCCTGGCATTCTTGTCTTCTGCCTGTTCGGTTTCATTACAGACCTCGCCACTCCATTCATGAGAGAGGTCGTCTTCACTTCTCATCTTTACCTTTTGATTTTAGGTGCCTATTTCATTTCATTAGGTTGCTTTGCATCAAGCCTAACTGGAAATCAAATCATTGCTGGGATTCTCACTATTGGATTCTTAATTATTCAGTATTTTCTAGGGTTCGTAACGCTTATATGGGGTGAGCAATTCCAAGCCGCAGAGCTCTTTAAGCTATTTTCTGTTCAAAACCATCTCAGAAATGCTTGCAGAGGAATTTTAGACACATCTCCATTAATGCTATATATACTACTTACATTTTTCACCCTGCTCCTCACCCATCACACGGTAAATTATAGACGTTGGAAAAAATAATGTCTGATACTCAACTCAAGAAAAATACCAAACTTGGTAAAAATTTCATTGCTCTTCTCCAGCTCACTTTAGCTGGAATAAGTTTGATATTAATTGCTCTTTCCCTCAAATCTTTCTGTCCAAGGTTTGATCTCACCACACAGAACGAGTTCTCACTTTCAGACTATTCCGTAAAGTTGCTGAAATCAGAATTGTTACAGGTAAACCCTATCCAAATTACCTGCCTAGCTGATCAACAAAGCCCTTATTTTAATAGAGTGCAGAACATCTTGCAAGAATACGAAAGGCTTTCTAAAAAGGGTATCTCTTTGACTTTCTGTGACCCTTTAAGGAACCCATCTGAAGCGTTTAAAATCATTGGGAAATATAAACTCAAACCTACCGAAGATTTATTAATACTGGATACTGGTGGAGCAGAAGTTAGAACGGCAATCATCCCCTTCTCCGACCTAACTGTCTTTGAAGTATCGCAGCAAAAACAACGAAAACTCTCCACCTTCCAAACTGAAGATGTCGTTTCTAGTACACTTCTGAGCCTAGTAGAAGGGAAACAAAGAAAAGTATACCTCATCACAAGTAATACAGATGCTAACAATGTACATGCAGGATCTATCGGAGAAACCTTACAAAACTTATATCGCAACCAAAATATTAACCTGCAACCCCTTTCTCTTAGCAATATCACAGCCATACCAGATGACGCTAACGGACTGGTTTTTCTAACTCCTCAATACGACCTAGAACCAAACGAATTAAGCGTCTTAGTCGATTATTGGAACACTCCAAAAGCCTCCCTACTATTCATCTTAGATTCACTAAAGTATCCTAATAACCTGCGTGCTTTCATAAGAAGCCATGGCGTCACACAAAGGAAAGATCGTATATTTTTAAGAAAAAATAATGCTCTAGCATCAAAAATAATCGCAAACTTCACAAAGGGATTTGCCCTAAATGACACTCTACAAGGGAAATCAACTTTATTCGACGGCATTAGTAATACCTTAGAAGTAAGAGAAGCAGCGGACGATCTAGCCAATAAAAAAATAACTCCAATTGCACTCATTCAAGCATCACCAAATCGATATTATTCCGAATCGCGATATTTAGAAAATAATGCAAAGTTTAACGAGAGTGAAGATATTAAAAACCCTCTCTATTTAGGTGCTGCAGTTATTAAAGGGAATGAAATGAGCGACGTCACTGCTGATTCATCCTGTCGTATGGTTATTTTATCAACATCAGACTTCCTCAAGCCTAACCTGATTAGAAATGAGCAGGTAGACTTCATGAAAAATGCAATCAATTGGTTAGCGGGGCGCGCCGAGCTTGCAGGAATAGGGCCTAGGCCACTTCAAAGATATAAGTTAAACTTGATTCCTTCAGAAACAGCATTCGTAAATAGATTAACGCTCTTTATTTTTCCATTACTCTTTTTACTTATCGGACTTTTCGTATGGAACCTTAGACGCTCATAAATTATTCATGCAGCGCTTCACCTTCACATTTTTTATAGCCCTATTCGCGTTATGTTCTCTCCTTTTATTCGCGCGACAATCAGGTGAAGGGAAACTGGCAAACATCTTAGGAAAGCCTGCCCTTAAAGAAGGTGTGCCATTAATCAGCTTTGATAGAAAGAAAATCACAGAGATCCAGATCATAAAAGGTAAGGAGCAAATTCATATTATCAAGGAAGGCAGCCTATGGATGACAAAGGAAGAGAAACGAATAGATCACCGAAAAGTCGAAAAGCTTCTCTTTCTTCTTAAGACCGCTAAAGTCGTTAAACAAATCAAGAGCTCAAAAATAGCGCTACAGAAGCTCAATAAAGAGAGCACAGAAATAAAAATAAAAGCGCAGGATAATAAGAGTTACATCCTACTACTTGATGAACAGCTTCCGCGCTTTACAGGCTTAGAAGCAGAATATCCCACCTTCACTGCCACCTTAGAAAGCGGCATCACTTATGTCTGCACTAGTGAGCTAAGTGAGCAATTCGTCTCAAGAATTGCACCAAATAACCTGATAGATAAGCACCCCTTTTTCTTCCACCCTAAGCTCCTGAGAGAAGTCACCTATAATAATGACGGTTCGATTTTCACTCTAAGTAGAAACAATCTAGAGTCCCCTTGGAAAGTCACCTCTCCTTTGTATCTAGAAACAGATACAGATCAAGTTAACTTATTAATCGCAAAACTCTACAACCTAGAGGCAAATGCTGTTCTAGATAATATTACTAGTCTAAGCAACGCAGAAAAGATTTATCCATCCAGTTTAGCAATTAAGTCCTTTCATCAAAATTTCCCAGATCAAGTCTTCGGAATAAAACAGGAAGCGCTCTACAGTAAAAATGGGCTGACATATCAATTTGATACAGGAGTAATTAAGACGGTTGTCCCCTCTATCGATGCGCTAAGAGCGAAAACAATAACGCACTTAGACTTAAAGGCTATTGATAAAATTATCCTACAATCAAATAAGCAACCTTATCCTTTAACCTTAGCGACTCAAAAAAACAAGACTAACCAAAAGCCTAGATGGAAATTTGAAGAGCGCGGTGTCTGGAAAGATGCTGATGAACGAGCAGTAGCTGACCTTTTTATAGCGCTTACTCAAGATAAAGTAAAAGGGTTCTCTTTAAAAACCCTAACATCTAATCAAGAATCAGAAAAAGGGATAACTATCATCTTTAAAGACAATACAGAAATACACTGGGATCTTTTTCGCTCAGACTCTGAAATCCTATTACAAAAAAAAGAAAGCAACGAATCAACCATCCTTACTTCAACACACGCTGGTAAAATCAAAACACGCCCCGTAGACTGGAAAGAAAAGAAACTATGGAGCTTCTCCTCAATTAATTTAAAAGGATTACAAAGAAGAATAACTGGAAAGCCTATCGAGAATTACAGTTATAATTTTAACCTAGAGCAGTGGAAAGGGCAAATTGGCGCGAAAACAATAGATCTTGAAATTGATCATGTATCGGCAAATGCATACTTAGAATTTCTAGAAAAACTAACAGTCTTAAACTGGATTTCGCCTCTGAATGCTAGTTTAGTAGATAACACCGCAGAACCTACTGTTCAAATTGTAACGCTACAGGAGAATTACAACGATGAAGGCTATTCTGTGGGCATGAGTCACACTTCCCTTGAACTCTTTCCTATGGAAAAAAATAGTAATTTTTTTCTTACCAAGCTTATAAAAAATGACGGAGGTGAAGAATATTGTATTCTTGGTAAAGCAACGGCTGACGCACTGATGAAGCCAATTACATACAAAGACTAACAATAATATGGAGCGGGTAGAGAGAATCGAACTCTCCTGACCAGCTTGGAAGGCTGGGGCATTACCACTATGCTATACCCGCGATAAGGGTGCTCAGAAAATATTGTTAACACTTAGTTAGATGGAGCGGGTAGAGAGAATCGAACTCTCCTGACCAGCTTGGAAGGCTGGGGCATTACCACTATGCTATACCCGCGAACAAAAGTGGGATAGGATTTAGATCACTATCCCTCCATTAATGCAAACTTTAATTCGCCAGAACTCACAATTTCTCCATTCACTAGGCAACGGCACTTTGCTTGTCCAATATTTTTCCGCAACTTCATGAGTTCGGCCTCTATAAATAAGGTATCTCCTGGAAGAACAGGCTTACGAAATTTCACACTATCAGCGCTCATAAAATAACCAATCTTACCTTGATTCTCCGGAATACGAAGCATTAATATAGATGCGCACTGTGCCATTGCCTCTACTTGTAGAACCCCTGGCATAACAGGGTGCCCTGGGAAATGCCCTGGAAAGAAAGGCTCATTAAAGGTTACGTTCTTTACTCCAGTACATTTTATGTCCCCTTCAAAATCTATAACGCGATCCAATAGCAAAAAGGGATATCGATGCGGGAGTATTTTATGAATTTCATTTATATCAAGCACCCCTTCTCCCTGAGGAATATTCACCTGCGGAACCATTTTCCTCATAGAAGCATACTCTTTTTTAAGCTTTTGTGCCATCTGCGTATTCGGCCCGTGACCTGGCATGACAGCAATTACGTGACCAAGAATACGCTTACCACAAAGCATAAAGTCACCTATAATATCCAGTGCCTTATGCCGCGCAAACTCATTATTAAAGCGCATAGGCTCTTTAGACATCACTTCCTCACCTCTTATGACCACTGCATTTTCTAAACTCCCCCCTTTAATCAGCCCCTTATCTAAGAGAGGCTTAACGTCCTCATAGAAGGTAAAGGTTCTCGCAGGCGCGATATCCTTTTCATAAACGTCGGGCGTGATCGCTTCACTGGAAAAATATTGGGTTACTCTACCGTCAGGACCTACATTTGTCACTGAAACTCTAAAGTCTTTCGAAGGAACAATTGTAATGATAGGCCCTTTCTTCGTATCTAGGTGAATAGGCTCTCTTATTTCCCAAATTTTTCTAGGTGCAGCTTGCTCTTTAATTCCTGCCTTCTTAATTAATTCCACGAAAGGCTTAGATGAACCGTCTCCAATAGGCGGCTCGTTCGCATCCATCTCAATGATTGCATTATCTACGCCCATCCCCGTAAGTGCGGAAATAACGTGCTCTACTGTATGAACCTTCACAGAGCCTTCTGCTAAAGTAGTGGCTCTCTCTACAGTGCGCACCTTATCTACATCCGCATCGATAAATGGCTGATCCTCTAAATCGATCCTTCTAAATTTAAAACCATGCCCTTCAGGAGCAGGCTTAATAGTAAGTGTAACTTTTTCTCCAGTGTGCAGCGATGTCCCTGCAAGAGATGCCTCACTGGCTAATGTATGTTCCATTTCAGATGCCATAATAAGAAGTAAAGTAAGAGGTTAGCTAAAGAATCAAGAAATCTTTCTACATAGTTACGAATTACCACTCTCAGTATGATTACTGTGACAGTAGGATTTTCTTGTATAATATAGAGAATTTTCTTTAGAGTAATCGAAATGGCAGAACTCTCTGATATCAATAATTGGCTAGATAGCCTCTTAAACACAAAAAATATACCAGACTACACAAATGCCCATAATGGATTGCAAGTAGAGAATGACGGTCAGGTATCAACGATCTGCGCAGCTGTAGACGCATCGCTCAATGCTATCGAATACGCTATAGAGAATGGAGTAGATCTATTAATTGTTCACCACGGGTTGTATTGGCAAGGAGTGGAAATGCTAAAAGGCGCATGGAAGAAAAAGTGTGAACTCTTACTAGATAACAACATCGCGGTTTATAGCTCACACATCCCTCTAGACATTCACCCAAAATATGGAAATAATATCTTATTCGCTCAGTCCTTAGGGCTATCTGACATAAAGCCATGCATCGACTGGAGGGGCGTCAAATTAGGATTAGTAGGAAAAGCTAATGTTCATAGAGACGAATTTTGCGCCCACGCAGAAACACTCTTAAACACTTCTATTACCACCTGCCTTGCAGGAGAAGAATACCTAAACGAGGTCTATGTAATTACTGGAGGAGCAGGCTCAGAACTTACTAACATAAATAAAATAGGCGGAAAGAATTTCATTACAGGCGAAGGCAACCATTGGAATATGGTTTATGCAGAAGAGAATAAAATGAACTTATTTTTAGCGAAGCATTACCTTACAGAAACCTTTGGCATAAAAGCTATATGCAATGAGGTGAAAAATATTTTCAATGTGAAAACAGTAAAATTCTACAAAGAAGAAAGATACTTGTGACAATCGAAAAATGAAAGCGTTCAACCTTTTCTTAAAAAAATTCACTTTTGTCATTGTAATGTATTTACGCATATGTTCTTAAATATTATATATAGCTATCATTAGATGCTTTCAAACAAACAGAATACTCTGTTTAGATAATTAAACTAAAATAAAAATAACCAAATGAAACTAACACTAGGTATATTTGCTGCTGCAGCACTTTTCGCGTCTTCCGCGGATGTGGATTGCGATGCAATTTATAAGTTGACGCTTAACGAAGTTGAAGCAAACAAGGAATCAGTTGTTGATATTGTATCTACTCAAGTAGAAGCAAATCAAGACTGCGCATGCGAAGTCACTAAAGCAGCAATTATTGCTAGCGAGGCAGATAAAGCTCTTGTCGGTGAAATCGTCAGCGCGGCTATCGTAGCATCTCCTGACAACATGCGCCTCATTTCTCAATGTGCGATCGCTACTGCCCCAGACGCGATGACTGAAGTTCAAAAAGTTCTCGCTAAGTTTGCTCCACAAGCTGGCGGAAGTTACAGTGCGAAAGGCGGATACAGCGCGAAAAACCCTAAAGGCGGAATCGCACCTGCACAAGAAGCAGCACCAGCCATGGCCAATCCACTTGATGGACCGACCGTGATCGGTGCTACACCATTTGAGCCATACTTCCCTATTGATGAAAAGGGTGATGGAGGACTGCTAAGACCAGGCTTCTGGCAAGATTTTTCTAACAGCCTCGTTGATGGAAGTAACACAATTGGATCAAATTCCCTAGCAAGCATTGGTGCGGCAATAGGAAATTCTGACTTAACTCTTCCAGAACTTATCTCAGGTATTGAAGACGGATCAATCGTTCTTAGTTCTGAGCTCATTAACGACGGAAACGCACTACTCAACGGTGGTGTAGCTGACGAAAACGGTCGCGTAGCTGGCGGCGACGGAACTGGACTCATCTTAGGATCGACTCCATTACGACCTGCTGAACCACAGACAACTCCATCTGCTCTTTAACTTAACAAAAAGCTAACTTAAACTTTATTTTATTATGAAATATACTAAACTCGTTTTATTTGCTTGTGGAATCGCTTCTGCCTCAGGTCAGGGTCTCTACAACATCTCAAACCTATATGCTCTAGATGAAGAGTCCTCACCACTAGAATACAGACTTAATCTTACCTACGGTTATGACGATAATGCTAGACCCGTTGGATCCGATTGCTCTGGCGATGAGTCAGACTCTAGCTACCTACAAGGGAGCATAAGTGCAGGATTCGCACACAATGAGAGCAATTACTCAATTTCCGCATTTGCTACTGCAGGAGCTATCTACTACCTTGAAGATGATATCCTTGAGGATGGAAACCTAGTGCCAACATTTAATGGAGGGGTCAACCTTTCGTATAATTTTAGTGATCGCATAAGATTCAACTCTCGTAATTTCGCAAATTATGGATTAGAGCCAGACTACAATCGTGGTATTGCTAATGACCGCAGAACTGAAGAGTATTTTGCTTACCAATCTAATAATGACATCGGTGTCCGCTGGACAGATAGATTTGCTACCGTTCACGGAATTGGTCTTACAGGGGCTGATTATGGTGATAATAACAAATTCAATAATCTTTCTCTCTATAATCAAGCTCGTTACCGTATAAGCCAAAGAACAGTTTTAACCGCTGGGTATGCTTACACCTTTAGAGACCACTCTAATAGTCAACGTTACTCGATAGGTGCTGAACATTCTCTTACAGATAGAACAGGTTTCACTATTAATGCTGGATACACTACTCTTGAGAGAGATAATGGCTTTAGCAGTGAATCACCATTTTTAAATGCGTCCTTACGACACATTGTAAATGACAGATTTTCTGTAACAGGATTTATTAACCTTGATCAAGATGACAACTTTACTACGGTACCTATTGAATGTCTAGACACTGCAGGTGGTCAAGACTTCGGCTTTGCGAGATATGGCGCACGTAAGAATCTCAGAGCAGGTCTTAATGGAACATATAATGTTTCTGAGAGCATCCAACTCTTTGGTGGTGCATCTGTAGTTGCATCTAAGTATGAAGATCTCCAAAACGGAATTGGCCTAACAGGCAATGCCCCTGACGAAGTTGATGCAATTATCTATAACCTCAACGCAGGTATCAGATACGGAATTACTAACTCTCTGTCAGTAATTGGTAGCTACAATTATTCACAATCCGCTTCAGATGAGGCAGAACCTTACGAGTATACGAGAAATCGTTACAGCGTAGGAGTTGAAACTACTTTTTAATTAAAAAACATTTGAACTTTTCACCTCCATGGTTGTCATAACCATGGAGGTTTTTTTATTATATGAACAATCAAGGAAACAATTTAAACGATTCATCAGAAGCGAGCTTACATGCCGTTGATTATTGGCAGGTTCTGAGGAACAGATACGGTATCATTATATTAGCTACCCTTCTGATCTTTGCTACCGCTGCTATAATTACTTATGTTATTCCTGAGAAGTTCATGAGTAAGTCCGTAATACAGGTTCATGCCCCGCAAATGGGCTTAAACCCTCTAGATAGAGTCAGCAGTAACAACTTTAATGGAGTCATGCTAAGCAGGACTTACATGGAGACACAATTTCAACTCATCACATCGGAGTTAACATTAAAGCAAGTTGCTTCCGAGCTAGACCTTCCCTCTCAATGGAATGTTCAAGTGGATCAGGCTGTATCCATACTTAAAAGCATCGTAAGAGCTGAGCCCCAACGAGGAACCGACCTAGTTGAAATTATCGTTGAACATAAAGATGAAGAAGAATGTCAGCAAATTGCCCAAGCGGTAGCCATTGCCTACCAAAAGCAACGCGAATCTATAGAAGCACAGCGTGTAGATAAAGCGCTAGCGGCTCTTGATTCTGAACTTCAATTACAAGAAGACAAAGTACAACAGAAGAGAAATGTATTAAACACCATTGTTCAAACATTAGGCATTACATACGTGGAAGAAGGCAGAAGTAACGCCCAATATGGTGAACGAGAAGGTGAAGTTTACAATAGAACACTTATTCAACTAGAGGAATTAGAAAACAGTAAGAGAACTCTTGATAACCAAATCAAGAATCTATATGGAAAATCAGATGATGAACTCATTGCCACTGCCGCGGGCTTGAAAATAGTTGAAAGCCGTGTCCCTCAACTTTATGAGCAACTCGTTAGTAATGAACGCGCACTCATTGGTTTCAAAACAAGTGGTTACGGAATCAAACATCCTAAGATGGTAGGTGTAAACCGTCAAAGCGCGCAACTTAAGAAAGATCTCAAGGTTGCTGTCGAAGAACTTAGAGAGACATTAAAGTCCCGTCTTGAGTTAGTAGAGTTAGATTTAGGAGAACTTAGAGAAGTAGTTAGCGAAAATAAAGACGATGCGATAAATAAGTCCATGGCATCGCACGATTATGCAGATGCTAAAAGAGCATTTGAGACCGAGAAGGCACTCTTAGAAACAATGCAATTAAAACATTCCGTTCAGAGAGTTGACTATAAAATGCCCAAATTCACTATTACTATGTATGAAGAGGCTAAAAGACCTCACACACCCAGCTTTCCTAATGTTAAGCTTAATCTCGCGATTGGCGCTATTCTCGGTCTAATAGTTGGTATAGCACTAGCATTCTTCCTTGAGTTTATTGATACCTCAGTGAAAAGTCTGGACGACGTAGAGCGATACCTTCAGGTGCCTGTTTTAGCAGTTATACCAAAGGATATTGCCGTTCTGCATAAACAAGGCGGAAATACACCAGATGCTGAAGCCTATCGTATCTTAAGAACAAATATTGAATTTAATCGGAGAAACCCTGATGATAACTGTATCACTGTCGTATCTGGCGGGGCAGGTGAAGGCAAATCTACCACGTTAGTAAATCTAGCTTATGTTTGTGCTCAAGGAGGATATAGCACCTTAATTATAGATGCTGACCTTAGACGCCCAAGATTACACACTTTCTTTGAAATCAATAATTCAGTAGGATTGACTAACTACCTTACTACTGACCTGATGCTTGAGGATGTTATACTACAAACACCTGTTGAAAATTTATATTTTATGCCTTCTGGTATTACACCTAATGACGCAGCAGGAATCCTTAACAGCAGTAGAATGTCAGAGCTTATATCTGAAGTGAAACAAAGGTTTGACCTAGTGTTGATTGATTCGCCTCCTATTCTAGGCGTGAGTGATGCCTCTGTTATTTCTAGTGAAGTTGATCAAACTATGATCGTAATTCAACACCGTAAACTCCCTAGAAATATGCTTATTAGAGTGAAGCAAGCGGTAGAAAATGTTGGCGGTGACATCATTGGAGTCGTTCTTAACAACGTAGATGTAAGAAGTGATAATCAGTATCAATATTACACAAGCTACTACACATACTACTCAGCAAACGAGGACGATAGCACAGATATACAATACCAAGCAAAGAAAAAGGAAGACCCTAATATTAAGAAAGACAAAACAAAACAAAAAGAACTTCGTGTTGTTTCAAATGACGAAGAAGATTCACTCTATTAAATCCCCATATGAAAACTCTATTTTTATTACTAATTAGCTCTGTACTACTATGGTCAGATGCAATCAAAACAGACACTAACATTGCACTAACAATTAAAGGCGTTCCAGCTGAGGAAGCTACTGGATTTAACGGTCCTTACACTGTTTATGCAAACGGGACAATCAATTTGCCCTTGATAGGCGTAATTAAAGCATCAGGTAAAACACCTGATCAATTAGCTAAGACTATCGAGTCTTTATACCGCCGTTCAGAAATTTATACTAACCCAACGGTGAATTGCTCTTATCAAGTAGATGACGAGCTTGACCAAAAAACTATTACGTTCCGCTCGCAAGCTGGTTCTAAGATAATCCCTTACCAAAGAGATATGACTCTCCAGAAAGCTATTGCGGCTGCTGGTGGTGCTGGCACATTCGATTCCAAAAAAAGAGTGCTTCTCGAACGAAACAGCAAGGAATATGAGTATGATATGAAAAACATTCAACACCGTAACTTAAAAATCTACGAAAATGATGTTATCAGATTACCACACGTTAATGGTGATGGTTGGTTGAAAAAGATTGGGTTTGGTGATTAGCCCCCCTCTGCAACTAAAGTAATTCACAGACCACCAATCTCTGGTGGTCTTTTATGTTACTCTCTTAGAAAAAACAGATTGATGCCTCGCTAATAATCAGTAGTCTATCCACAATTAAGTATGATTAAATTTCAACAGATCTGCTCCGCGATACTCTTTTGCTCCCTTTTGTCATCTTGTTCTGCCAAAACAAATTTTGATAACGTAGCTAGGGAAATGGTGATCATCCTACAAAACGGTCACTACGCTAAACTCAGTTTTGACGATGATATGTCCAAAAGAATTTTAGAAGACTATATTGACTTTCTAGACCCCCAACACATCTACTTTACCCAGCCTCAAATTGCAGAAATTAGTGAACGCTATGCTACGGAATTAGATAACGTAGTATTTAAAGCCGGCGCTATGAAGCCAGCAAAAGAAATCTTCAACCTCTTCCTCACGAGAGTAGAAAAACATGTGGAATATTCCTTATCTCTCTTAGATAAGAAAGACTTCACATTCAGTTCAAATGCCGAGATTCTTTTAGATCGTGAAGATGCAAGATGGCCTTCTAGTGATAAGGCTGCGGAAAATTTATGGGCTCTCCACATAGAAGAGGCAGTCTTAGCAGAAGTCTTAAGACGAGAGTCTATCGAACAAAGAGCTACTGAACTAAATAAAGAAATCAGCTCTTATCTTAAAACCAATTCTGAGCCTTATTCAAAAGTCAGGAAGAGATATGAGCGTATTCTCAGAACTTATCGTGAATCTGATGATGAAGACATAGCTAATTACTTTCTTAGTACCATAGCGTCCGCATATGACCCTCACTCAGACTACTACAGCAAAAGGGAAACAGATGAATTTAGAAGTAGTATTGCTAATTCACTAGTAGGAATAGGCGCTCTTCTGAGTTCTGAGGATGATGGTGCTACAAAGATTAAAGGAATAGTAATCAATGGCCCTGCATATAAGCAAGGAGAGTTAAAATTAAATGATAGAATCGTAGGTGTTGCTCCTTTGGCTGATGGCGACATGGTAGATATTCTCTACATGCCTCTAAACAAAGTGGTTAGTAATATTAGAGGTAAGAAGAATACTAAAGTCACACTAAAGATTGAACCCGCAAATGGAGCGCCAGGTGAAACTAAACTGATTACTATCTCCAGAGAAACTGTAGAACTAAAGGAACAAATGGCTTCTGCTGAAATCTTTCAGCTATTAACTACTCAAGAAAATTTAAAACCTAGAAAATTAGGTTGGTTGAAAATCCCCTCCTTCTACAAAGATTTTCAAGAAGATAAAACAAGTGTAGCTCGTGATGTTAAAGCTATTTTAGAAAGAATGGAGCATGAGGATATAGATGGTCTCGTCATTGACTTACAAGGAAACGGAGGTGGCTCTTTAGATGAAGTTCAGAAAATTATAGGATACTTTATTGGCTCTGGCCCAGTAGTTCAAATTAAAGACTCTCTAGGACAAATAAACGAAAAGGGATCTTATTCTAAGAATCCTATTTTCACTAAGCCTGTTGTCGTACATGTAGATAAGACTAGTGCTTCTGCAAGTGAAATTCTGGCGGCTGCTCTCCAAGATTATAAAAGAGCTGTCATCGTAGGTGATGAATCAACATTTGGCAAAGGCACAGTCCAGACACCAATGGAAATTAAAAGGTTCCTAAAATGGTATCAAGATTCAGAAAGGGCAGGCACAATTAAAGCTACGATACAAAAGTTCTATCGTATTTCTGGAGGCTCTACTCAGTTAAAAGGGGTAGAATCTGATATTGTTTTCCCCTCCTTAGCCCAAGCATTAGAAATAGGAGAGAGATACGCCAAGCACGCATTAGAATATGATCAAATAAGCCCTGCCCCCTATAAAGCAATGGATGAGGAGAAGTTGTTTAAGAAAGCTCTTTCTCTAAAAAGTAAAAAAAGAATCAATACAAATCCAGATTTCGAATACATTAAAGAAGATGTCTTAAAAGCTCAATCTCGATTGCAAGAAAATAAAATAAGCCTTAATATTGACAATAGAAGGCGCGAAATTGCGGAATCAAAAAAAATACGAAAACAAAGAATCAAAGAACAGACATTACGCTACGCCTCCTTACAAGAAGATGACCTCAAAACCTTTAAGGTATTCAGACTAAACCTAGAAGATCTAGAAGCCAATGAACTTCCAATTTTAGAAAAAGACGTCGATACATACATGCAAAGAGCTAAAGAAGCGCTGGAAGACTTAGATGACACACCAGATTATCCATCTAACCTTTCCCCTTCTAAACGTGAAGCTCTTTTAATTCTCTCTGACTTAGTTGAAATGAGCAACCCCCTTAAGGAGAATGTCTTAAATGAAGACTAACCCTGCTGCTGTGACCCCTCTAGAGAATGTAAAAAAGCATATAGCTAACGCTTGCCACTCAGTCCATCCTACTAGAGCGATCACTCTCATTGCTGTATCCAAGACTTGGCCGCCAGAGAAATTAGTTCCACTATTAGATGCAGGTCATTGTATTTTTGGAGAGAATAAGCTTCAAGAGTTAGAAGTGAAAGCTCCAGCTCTTCCAGACTCCCTCGAATGGCATTATATTGGTAATATCCAGAAAAATAAGATAAGGAAAATTCTCCATTACTCCAATTGGCTACATAGCATAGATAGTGAAAAGCTTCTCCTTGCGGTAAATCGCATAGCTCGGGAAGAGAATATAAAGCCTAATATTTTTCTTCAAGTTAATATAGACCATGAAGAGACAAAAGGTGGAGTCCCTCCAGATGATGTTGAAAAATTAATTAAAGTCGCTTCGGAATTAAAGTATTTATGTCTTAAAGGACTTATGTGTATTCCCTCTTTCCAGAAAGACCCTGAGTTGACTAGACCCTCATTTAAACGGCTTAAAGAGCTGAGAGATCACATCCAAGCTAACACTAAAATCTCACTACCCTTTTTAAGTATGGGCATGAGTAATGATTATACTATCGCCATAGAAGAAGGAGCAACGCACATCCGCGTAGGATCCGCCATATTCGGAACACGGAATTACTTGTAGGCTTATGAAACTTGCTAAGTTAAGTAATGGAGCCCCTGAAATTTTCTATACTATACAGGGAGAAGGAATCAATTCTGGCCGCCCTTCTGTCTTTATACGGTTATCCCTATGCAACCTTCATTGCACTTGGTGTGACACTCCATACACTTGGAATTGGGAGGAGACTGAATGGAAAACTACCTCTAATATAAAGTATAAGAAGAAAGATTATATTATTGAACTGTCCGTGGCTCAAATTATTGATGAACTTAATAAGTATCCCTGTCGAAATTTGGTTATAACAGGAGGAGAGCCTCTCATTCAACAGACTGAAATCGCTAGTTTACTTAACTCCTTGCAGAGCGAGTGGAGTGTGGAGATCGAAACGAATGGAACAATCGTCCCAGATAAGATCCCTCAAATGCATATGGTGCAATATAATGTCTCTCCTAAGCTTCCTCGTTCTGGTAACAATCAAGATATAGCCTTGAAGCCTAAGCCTTTAAATTGGTTTTCAGAATACAAGCTTTCATATTTCAAGTTCGTGATTTCTGCTCTTGATGATATTGAAACTATTAAGAACCTTCAAAGCTTATTTAATATACCAAAACAACAAATCGTCCTGATGCCGCAAGGCACAAATAGTGAAGCCTTGAGAGCCTCTTCACAAGAAATTATTGATCTATGCTTAAAGCATGGTTACAGATTCTCAGACCGGCTTCATGTCCACGTATGGGGCAATACCAGAGCGAAGTAATGCGTGGAATACGACAACCAACTAAATTGTTTGTCTGATCTCAATACTATAAATCTAGATTAGACCGTGATAAATAAATTAAAAAGTGCTACTGAATACTTAGGAGAACTTGCCATACTCATGGCTGGTGTCATCGAGTCTCTATTTAAAGGGAAATTCCGGGGTGACCTCCTTCTTGAGCAACTCGCCGAAATTGGCTTCCGCTCACAACCTGTTGTCGTCATAACTGGAGCATTTACGGGTGCTGTATTAGCAGCCCAGTCTCTCTTTCAGTTTAAGATCGTTAATATGGAGACTGTAGGCGGAGGCTTGGTAAGTACATCCATGTTTCGAGAACTAGGACCGACAATCACGGCGTTAATGCTAGCTGGTCGCGTAGGCTCTTCCATGGCTGCAGAAATAGGGACAATGAAAGTAACAGAGCAAGTAGATGCGCTACGTTCTATGAGTATTCATCCTATAGATTATCTAGTTACCCCTCGCGTTTTGGCAATAATAATATCTACTCCTCTCCTTATCACCCTTTCATGTGGACTAGCTATCTTTGCTTCCTATCTTGTAGGTGTACATATTTTTCAGGTAGAGGCCCCATATTGGAACTTCCATGTGCAAGACTTCACTGACATAGGAGACATCACTGTAGCTATGTGTAAAGGTCTGGTATTTGGTCTATTGATAGTCATTATATCCTGTCATCAAGGCTTAAAGGCAACCAATGGAGCCGTAGGTGTCGGTAGAGGAACTACCAAAGCGATGGTAATTTCCTCGCTCGCAGTGCTGATCTCAAACTTTTTCTTGAGCCTATTAATGCAAAAGATTTTCCCTGCAGGGTTCATCGACACATAAAAAAAGAACCGAGATTTCTCGGCTCTTTTTGTGCTTACTCCTTCTTTATGAAAGAGTCTTAATCTAAAGCTTACTTGGCTTTCTTTTTAGTAATGACGCGGTAAAGAAACAAAAGAATAATTGCCCCAATTGTAGCAGACACAATAGTTCCTAAGTTAAACCCTCCATTTCCTTCAGGTATAAACGGTAAAATTCTCCCTACAAAACTCCCTACAAATGAGCCTGCTATACCAATTAAAATCGTTACTAATGTTCCTCCAGGGTCTTTTCCTGGCATGATTAATTTACCAAGAATCCCTGCGACTAACCCGACTAATATAGTAATTATTATTCCCATGGTAAATATTGATGCCACTTATAATTAAAAAGCACAATCATTATCTCCATGCTGGGGCAATATCGTCACATTCTATCCATGAAGCTTTAAAGCCATCCTAGATATAAGGCCACCTTTAGGATTTATTCTCCTAAACCAAAGGCATCATGAACCACTTGAGCTGCTTTTTCTATATGGTTTTCTTCTACTGTAACTGAGATCTTAATTTCTGAAGTAGAGATCATACCAATATTAATTTCAGCATCTCCAAGCGCCTCAAACATAGTGGCCGCAACACCTGAGTGAGAGCGCATTCCTATACCAACACAAGAAAGCTTAGCGATTCCCGCCTCGGTCTCCACTCCACCATCTGTCAGGTTACTTAAAATAGGCTTCAAAGCTGCTTGAGCGCGTCCAAGATCATCAGAGCTCATCGTAAAAGAATGACGTGCTTTACCATCATGGGCAATATTGGAAACAATCATATCTATATTCACTTCTGACTCACCGAGGGCTTTTAGGATCCTTCCAGACCAACCTGGTTCATCAGGGATTCCTGTGACGGTGACGCGGGCTTGATTACGCTCTATTGAGACGCCTCTTATTACTACAGCTTCCATATTTGGCTTTTCTTCTATTACTAAAGTTCCAGATTCATTATTCAGGGATGAGCGCACTTCAAAAGGCACTCCAAATTTTTTCGCGAATTCTACTGAACGTGATTGCATCACTTTTGTTCCAACTGATGCAAGCTCGAGAAGTTCCTCATATGAGATCTCCTCCATTTTTTTCGCATTTTTCACTACACGGGGATCAGCAGTATATACCCCATTTACATCCGTTAAAATCTGGCAAATGTCTGCATTCACTGCAGATGCGAGAGCTATGGCAGAGAGATCTGAACCACCTCTCCCTAAAGTTTGAATTTCTCCCTTTTCATTAGTTCCTTGGAATCCTGCCGCTACCACCACCTTACCAGACCCAAGAATTTCGTTCATATAACTGGGGTCTATGTCCTCTATACGGGCTCGAGTATTAGTCCCCTTCGTTACCACTCCTGCTTGGCGTCCGGTAACAGAAACCGCAGGAACACCTATAGAATGAAGAGCTATTGTGAGTAAGGCTATGGATTGTTGCTCTCCTGTTGATACCAATACATCTAACTCTCGTTCAGACGGCTCATCAGACACCTCCTTCGCCATTCCAATGAGTTTATTTGTCATCCCACTCATGGCGGAAACCACCACCACCACTTCATCGCCCTTATCGACAAGAGCTTTAACGCGATCTGCGACACTTTTGATCCGATCAAAAGAGCCTACCGAAGTCCCTCCGTATTTTTGTACTACTCGCATATTATTTCGCTAATCAGTTTCTATTTAGTGACGACTCATTGCGATATACGAATATAAATCTGCCATTTGCAAGTTCTTGCGCATCCTTTTTAAAAAAATGTCTTCAAGACAAAAATCTTCAGCATTTTAATTTACAACTCAACTGGTTTTGACACTTTTAATTTAACTCGTAGTGTATTTAATACGTAATAAAGTTATGAAACCAGTGCCCATACTCAATGATGATACTTCATCTAAAAATGCCTATTACTTTTTAACTAAATTATTCTGTATCGCGTTGTTCATAGCTTTCTTATTAGCTGCCATTACTATTGGTTTCACCTTAGTTCAAAGTAATAGCATTAAGAAATTTAATTCTCATCTCAATGCCGCTAAAAATCATGTGAGCGAGCTTTCTGCGATGAATACAGAAATGGTCACCACTTCTGGAAAAGAACGAATTTTAGCCGTAAATATTATACATAAAGAAGCTAAATTAGTTGAAGAAAACCTACAAGAAGCATCCAAGAAGCACTTTTATAGGCTTACCAACTTTATGCCTGAAGCCGCTGATTTTGACGTGGAGGGAAAGCAGAGCCTGTCAGATGGCTCTGTAGATTTGAAATTGTGGAATGAGACGAAAGATAAACTCCTCGAATTAAGTAAAAAAAACGAAATCCCTTACCCCAGTATACTAGAGGTTAGAAACCAACTTAGTATTATAACGGAAAGTATCCAAAACCTCAAAAAAAGCTCTTCAATAACCAGCGAAATCCTCGAGAAAATTCAAAAAGCAGCCTATTCCGCCCTCATTGGAATATCATTATTATTGTTTCTATTAGTTTTTTTCTATTTTTCTGGAAAACTTAGGGATACAAAAGTGGATAAAAGCTCTCAAAAAAGTACTAATACTAATAAAAGAAAAAATCACTTTAAGGATTCAACGATGAATAATATTAGCGATGTTAATACAGCTAGACTAGCGGAACAAAACTCCGAAAAAGGTGCTGAACCTGAAGAATCCCCTATGGCAAATCAAAATTACAGTGCTGAATTAACTACGGAACAAAATGTACACGCGTCAGAAATCTCAAAGCTGGCGAAAGACGTGCGATGGCTTACTGGTCTAAACGATACGCTTTTCAATTTACCGCTTCATGCTTTTTGTATTGCCAATAAGGAAGGGGAAATTCAAATGCGAAATAAGGTATTTAAAGAATCCTTTAAGATAGGTGACGTTAACCGAGACTTATTTTCAAATCTCAAATCTCAAATCCCTGACCTTAAATATGGAGAGTTTCTAAATACTTTTGAACACTTTCACGCTAAGCTACAAGCATCAGATACTGCTAATGCATTTAGTGAAATAAATGACGTTTATTTAAAAATTACCGATTCACGATACAGAATAACGTTCCATCCATTTCCATCTGAAGACGGTGAGTTATGCAGTTTACTAGCATTCCAAGAATCTATAATGAGTAGTGTTCCAAAAGCGTCTAAAGTTGATATAAATTTAGAAGGTGATTTACTGATTCCTCAAAAAGCAACGGGCTTCAAAAAGAATAAATCTTTAAAGGAAGTAACACGTTCTACAACAGACCAATCAAGTCTTGAAGCTTCTCAAACAATACCTCAAAGTAAGCCTAGGCTAAATTTAGAAGATGACTTAATTTTGCCTAATGCTAATAATGACCTTAGTGCTTTCAAAAAGATTGTTTCGTCGCAAGAAGGCGCAAAAATGGAAGAACAGAATAACTATTCCTCATCTAAAAAAACCTCTTTATCTAGCGATGAATTAGAATTAAGCATGATAGAGCACAGCTTTTCTGAGGAAGGCGGAGCGGATTTTGCGGTTCCTTCATTACATGAGTCTATTCAGAAAATAGACATTACTACTGGAAGCGAGGAAGTATCGATTGGACTAGATACACAAAATATCTTAAAGCATGAAAGCGAAGAAATTATTGCCCCTTCTAACGATGATGACTTTACCGTCCCTAAAAGAACCCTACCTTCCAAGCCTTTACTAGAAAATAGCGAGATGGAAGAAAATAATATAAATCCTGCGAAGGCGATTCAGAAACCAATTAAAGTCGAAAAATCAAGTCTGTTAGACAGGGTGAAATCATTACTAGATACTCCTAACAATGAACATGGGGAAGAAAGTCAGAGTATGAATTATTCGTCTTCAGAGGTTACTGTAAAGGAACAAATAGGCGATTCCCATATCACTGACTCCACTGACTCCACTGACTCCACTGACTCCACTGACTCCACTGACTCCACTGACTCCACTGACTCCACTGACTCCACTGACTCCACTGACTCCACTGACTCCACTGACTCC
>CALLLS010000050.1 GCA_938008215.1 uncultured Verrucomicrobiales bacterium
TGACAACATCCTCGGGCAATACAGCCAAGGGGGAAGCACTGATGAAAGCATCTACTGCAAAATCTACAGTGGAGACCCTATCAAGGTGAATCGAAAGACAGGAGATAAGAAAGCTATCAATGTTGACAACCCCTCTTTCTCAATATGCTGGGCATTACAGCCAGATTCAGCAGAAAAGCTTTCCTCTAACCCCTCCATGATTGAGAGCGGACTGATTCCTCGATTCTTGGTTTACAATTCACATGCAGAACTCGCAGACGAACCTAGAGAACTTCTAAGGATAGAGCATGACGTAAAGGATAGGTGGCGTCACATCCTCCTCACTCTATTAAGTTTCAGAGATAGACCCGTAGGAGCGAACAGGATTATTTCTCCATCACCAGAAGCCTTTGTAGTATTCGCAGACTTTGCAGACCTCGCCAAGCAAGCAGGAAGATCAAGCGGCATACTTCATGACCTCCCACAGTTCCCAGGACGCTACGGAGAAAATTGCCGAAAAATCGCTCTTATCTTACACGCCAGCGAACACCTAGAGAATTGCTTCAACCTCTCTATCTCTAAAGAAACTGCACAAAAAGCCGTCAACCTCATGCAATGGTATGTATGGGAGCAACTCGCATTCCTTGGAGATATTCGGTTTAAACGGAGCTACAAGAGAGTGACTAAATTAAAGGAGTTTCTCTTCAGAAGAGACGAACAACAAGACACCGCAGGTCAGATCAAGAAAGCGATTGGATATGAGCTTCAGGAAATCATGCACCTAGCGAAAGAATTCCCTCATGAAATCCAAGTCAGAGAAAAGGAGACTTCCACCAAAGGAGGCAGAAAGAGCTTCATCGTATCCATCCCAAGACAAAATCAAAATAATCTATGAACACCGAAAATACAGAACACGAAAACGAAATGAAACATGACTTACTTCCCGAGCTGGAGCGACACCTAACAAATAAGCATCACTATGACCTGAGAAAGCAGTATCTTAGAGCGTGTGATAAAATGGATTGTGAAACCCTCAACGGAGAAGGTATTAGACGCTTTTTTGCGGATAACCAAAGCTTCGCTGATAACATTCAGCTTTTCGTAGGCTGGATGCTTGCCCACCATAAAGCCGAACCCGAGGATATTGAATTTTCAGAGGAAGGAATATCCATTTACGGGATGTTAGCGACGAAGGTATATGCCGACCTCTCTTTAGTTGCAGAGACTTGGGAAGCCACAGAAGCTTTAAGAAGTTTATTCCCGCTTATGGAAGATGGAAGCATTGCCGACAAGATCCATATAACCAAGAACCAGAAAGCCGTAGCCTAGAGAGTCCAGCTTAACCCTCTTAAAAACCGTTCCCTTCACGGGAGCGGTTTCTTTCTTTAATACCGCCCTCACTATTAAAAAGAATCAAAAGAAATAGCTCACCCCAATGGGGGTAGCCTAGAGCTATGCCATTGAGATCACCAACCTTTTTTGTCCAAGTATCTAACGATAATAAGAAGTAAGTAGCCTATTAAAACAGGAGCACCCGTTATCAACGTAATAAGAATAAGCCATCCCCATCCCACTAGTCCCATAGTCCATAAAGACTCTCCAATATCACGTCCACAAACAAAGCAAGGGACGCTCCCAGCTTGACTCAATTCGCATCCAAATATATCTGCAATAACAGTAGCTATAAAGCCAGGTATTGCTGGCGATATTATATATAAAGTTATGATTCCAAGAATCACGATGTCAACCTGCCAAGCTTTAGGGGTTATTCGTTCAATTAATTTTTTCATCGGCTTTTATATTACTTCAATCTTTCAATAATGGAAATCGATTAACCTTCTTTGAAAATTGATTAAGTCAATGTTCACTTTATATTACCAGCAATGTAATCAATAAGCTGTTCAGGACTCATTCTCTCAAGAGCTTTTAAGCCAGCTTTAGAAGTGAGTCTTATTACTTCCTGCTTAGATAGTTCATATCTTTTCGATGCTTCTTCGATAGCTTTCGTTTGGCTATCTGAAAACCTTACCTGTATTGCGTTTGGCATGTCGCTTTTATTTACGATACTAAAATAGTATCAAGTTTATTTTGACATCAATTTAAATAATGGGTATCAGCAAAAGACGAAAGCCCGAAGTGCTAGGAACACAACGGACTCTCTAACCACAAACTAACCTAAATTAGAATATGGCTAAAAACACATTACCCAATAAACGGGAGGTGGCGCAAGCTTCCTCATTCGCTAACAAAAAGGAGGAATCAGCATGAGTTTCATGAAGGACTTTATCCACACGGACGGACTCACGGAAGATGAGAAACTCGACATCATGGAGATTTCTAAAAGAACAGGCTTACCGCTCTTACGAACGCTCTTACTCTACGTTTCAGGAGAACTAACAAACGACTCGAAAGCATGATTACTTTAAACTTCTACGATGGAAAGAGCTTAGAGGATCTTGCGACCATTGAGCTAACACCAGAGCAATTCGACGCTATCAAATCCCAAATGGGAGTGAATAAGCTCATGGACGGAGGGTATGGAACGAACTTCACAATCTCGATGAAAGGAGGAAACTAATGCTTAGTATTTCAATCAATCCATACGACCCAGACTTACCCGCTGATTTCAGGGATCACCTTCTAAAGATGCAAAGGGAACATGGAGACAAGGCAGGTGAAGTCTTAGTAGAACAAATAAAACTTGGCATCGAAAAGGGCAAGGAAGATAAAAAGGCGAAAAATAAACCCAGTTCTAGCAGGTAGCGTAAGCATAAATCTTTAATCCCTTTTTCTCACAGGCTCTTTCTATTATGGAGAGAGCCTTTTTAATTACCCTTTAATAGAAGGGTCACCCGTGAACATTATCTTCTGGAAGAACGAATACGGATGGAAGCGGTGCTTGTTTATACTCCTTTGGCTTCTCGACACTCTTCTTTTTGAAGTCTTCTAATGAAGTCTTAGCCCTAAGATCGACGAGAACATCTACACCAGTAAGACGCTCAATCTCCCTTTTGAGTTTTAAGCTACTATCTAGCAAAGAGCGGTAAAGGCTTTCACTAGGATCGATGTCAGCGAGCTTTCTCATTACTTCCTCATGTTGCGCCTCTAATTGCTCCAGATGCGCTTCTGCTACATTTAAAGCCTTACCACTTAGAGAGAGACCACTACTTAAATCTAATGAGTTTTTAGTAGTATTATTTAAATCCTCCTTTGCTTGATTAAGAATCACCCTTGTTTGTGATATTGATAATCCAGACTTCTCAGCTAATAGAGAAACATCAGCTATGCCATTCTGTAAGTATTGAGAATATACGATTTGTCCTTTGGCTGTCATACCAAAAGCTTAATGTATTCTAGCTAACACAACAAGAAGGATATAAAATATATATCCACTATTGAATATAGAGAAAGTATATCCATTATCGCAATATGGCAGATAACCATAAATCAAAAGGAATGCTGGTGAGGTTTTCAGATGAAACACAAGAGCAGATAGAATTGACCTCCAAATACTACGAATGGAGTAAGACCGAAGTTGTCCGTATGGCTACAGAAATTGGCTTAATGGCAATGAACAAATTCAGCAGGAAAGATATTGTTCATACATTCTTAAAGCAATTAGGGTT
>CALLLS010000051.1 GCA_938008215.1 uncultured Verrucomicrobiales bacterium
CCGTTTTCTTTAGGATCCCAGCCCCAAAAGCGCCCCCATGAATCATTCGCCCATATTCCACCAAGAACAGTTCCGATGAGTGACAGAAGAAGAGTAAAACAGATCGATCCGTAAGTCATCCGCGCAATAAGCTTCCGCAAGGAAGGGTCTTCTTTATCGAGTCCTAGTAGTCTTACCAAAACATAGATACAGCCAAAGAGCCATGCCACTAATCCTGCGGCGTACCCCAAAGTAATAGTTAGGACATGAACGGTTAGCCAATAGTTAGAGCGCAATACCGCGATGAGGGGCTCTAAGTTATCTACTCCTTCTTCTTGTTCATAAAGGTGTGCTAGCGTCAGGAGAAAGAATCCAACGTAGGGAGCTAAACCAAGAGCGAGCTTTCTTTTAGAAATGAGTTCTGTAATCAGAGCAATGAGGACACACCCGGCGGCAATAAAAATAATGGTATCATATAGATTCCCAACTGGCGGTCTATGCATAATCATCGAACGATGAGTTATACCAGTAATAGTGAGAGCGAGCCCTATGAAGCTGAATAACCCTGTGCCCCAACCCATTACTTTTCCAAACCTACTCATTGGCGCTAACCAACTGAGAGTGATTAAGATAATCGCAGGAACAAAACAAAAAAATCGCGCATAAAAGAACCACTTGGCCTTATTATAAGTCACTTCACTTTTGAGGTCTTTCTGTTCTTGCGTACTTAATTGATTTTGAAAATGGAGAACTACTTCCTTCATTTTACCTGTAAACTTCTCATTCTCATTTCTATAGGCTTTATAAAGCTCCTCTAATTGATGCACTCCAGAAATCGTAGAAGCTGGGTTTACGTCTATACCTTGAAAGACAGCCATGATTCCGTCTCCCACCGTTTTCCATTTAGGTTTATGTTCACCAGGATTGAGTAAAATAGGCCCATATTTAGCGTCATTGGCATGGTTCAGCACTTGCTCTAAGACAGGGATTAAATGCCTAGGCATTTCTTCTTCCTTAGATTGTGTCTCTGCGATGACTTTTTGAATCTCCCCCGCCATCGACATAAAGGCACTACTGGACACCATTTGCGGTTTAGCATTTTTACCAGAGCCAGGCTGCACTGGAAGGACTATTCCTGCCCTCGCAAAGTTAAAATAGGAAAGTAAGACCTCATAATTCCTGATAATTCTCGCTAAGGCTAAGGTCTGCGTTTGAGAGACATCTAACTCCTCCTCATTCTTTTTCTGCTCTTCATACCCAGTAGCGAGTTCGAACAGTTTCTTACGATAAGGCTCGATCTCATTATAAGAATAGTAACCCGCACCCGCACTTACCTCCTTACCTAGGGCAGATAGAATTTCTGAGTTTTCTACCTGAAAAATAGGGATTTCTTTAGAAAAGCTAGGTCTGAGAAGCGCGTCTAAAAGAAACGCCTGTGACCCGACCTTAAACTCCTCACCCTTCTCGTTCTGAAAGCTTATTCGGTTATCACCATGATATTCCAGCATCAGGACTTTTGCGTAGGTAGAAAAGGGCTTAATTCGGTCTCCATTTCTTACTGGTAATGCGGAGAGCGCGCTCAGCGTATCTTTAGACCAAGCCTCATATCCTTTCACGACAGGAGTAGCCTTACCTCCAGACACTTCTCTCCCCGTCCAGAGCATGAGCCCAGCTAACAGTCCGATGAGCAATACAAAAATCAGTTTACGTCTCATTTCGCCTCCTTGCGTTTTGTTTGCCTAAAAATATAACTCCCTAACATATATCCAAAGTGTCCAATAAGTCCAAACGAGGTAACTATGATAGAGTATTTTGGCCACTGATCGGCGGGATTTTTAACTACTTCGAAAACACTAAACAATGTTCGATTTGGCTCTCCTTCTTGTGGTCCCCAACTTGCCTGATAAAAGGTATACCCTTTATAGCGCATGGGATGATTCATATAAATCCTCACATTTTCAGAAAGGCCTCCTTCTATGCGTTGCACAAAGCTTTCGAACTTCTTCGGTTTCCCAGTTGGGAAAAACTCCGCATTAAAATCATCGAGCTTTACTTGGAACGGCATTTTCCAAATCGCTTTCCTTAAAGAAACAGCATACTGAGCACCGTCTATTTCAAGGGTATACGGTTCATACGCTCCTGAAAAGAGAAGGAATTCCTGCCCGTTAGGTATCTTAACATAGCAACCATTTAAATTTGCCTCATCCGCTTTATCTACCGCCACCTTAAAAAGGGCATACCCATCCACGGTTGGCCTATCTCCTGTCGCAATAGGCCCCACCGCTCTAGGGCGACAGTTCTTTAGGTAGTGGCTCATCTGAAAGGAAAATGGTAAGCCTTCGAAATTCACGCTCCTACCTTCTCTGCCTGATTTCTGAACCTTTGAAATAATATCGGAATCGATGATATGGACTTTTTTCACAGCTCCTTCAGCATTTAATTCAGAAATCTCTATCACATGATCATGATATGCTTGCGCGTAATCGCTTGTCTCACCCTCATAGAGAGCCATGTTCCCTCTTTGAGAAAAAAGCTGCGTGACTGCGCCACTCACAAGAAGAAATATAATACCGAAGTGTGCTATTATCACTCCCGCTTTCTTCCAGTTCTTACGAATTCTTATTATTCCTCCTAAAAACATATTGATAAAGAGCAACGCCCCTACCCAGTTTGCTCCTGGCAATGGAATAGGAAGGAGCTTCCCATTAATGGTAATATCAGGAATGACGATTACACTTTTCCAAGTGAAGTATTTTTGAATGGTTTGGTGAAGACCGTGCTCTACTTGCTCCAGTGTTCCTAGCCATGTCAGAATAAGCAAGAGGAGCAAAAGGGCGCTAGCTAGCCTGAATCCTGACAAAAATTTAATAATACGTTCCACGTTACTTCTTTTCTAATAATTCGCAAAAAGTCTTAAAGTTCGCTAGCTCATCTTGAGCGCTCTTCTCAGGTGCAATAAATTTAACCGTCACAAGACTCCCACTCTTTTCTTTAATCGCACCATACAGGGTGACTCCTTTCAATGCTTCTTTCCCCATTCCTGGGTTATAACTTCCCGTCGCTTCAACGAAATACGCCTTTTCACCTAAGAGCTTAATGGTTTCCAAAGACTCTAATTGGGATTGGTTAATAGCCTCCTGCCCAAATTGCTTATACCAGCGATTAACATTATCTAAGATATTTCCACCAACTTCTGAAACATATGCTTCCCCACCTGATGGGAGAACTAGGTTTACAGTACGAAACATCGTCGGCGCCTTTTCAATCCAGCCCTCTGGGGTTACATATAAATAGCCACTAGCTATTTCTTTACCCTTACCGTCTGAATCAGCTGCTTTCCCCTCAAAGCGATCCCGACTCGTCGCATTGATTAATATATGGCGCATATCTAGAGTCGTTAGCTCTCTCGTTTCACTAGAAACCAACTCTTTTTCTTCACCACAAGAGTTAATGATGGAGACCATTAATACAAGTGGTAGTGCTTTGAGTGCTAAACTATAGATCCTCCAGTTCATGTGGAGTAATTAAACACCTCTTAACGTGTCTGCAAGACGAAGTAGGATAATTAATTGTATTGCCCTAGATTCTTGAGAATTAATATAAGTCGAGAGGGTTAGAGCGAACTTCTTCTCTGATGCCAAACTCATTTGTGTCTGGTGCTGGAGCACCAACCGGGAGAAGGACTCTACATGCTTTATGAAGAGCGGTAAATACCTCTTTACGCCAACTGATAAGGGCGGATTTCTCAAGGCCGTCGATTACTTTGATTGCCTCTATGAAATGTAAAATCTTACCGTGCTTCTTAGATTCTAAATTCACTTGATAAACAATGTCATCAGGAAGAGTTGGAAGAACAAGTCTTGGATCATTTTCAAAAGCTTTACCAAGACGTGAACGCCAAAAACCAGTACTACCAAATTTAGCAGGGTTTTCCACAACTAAGTAATCTACTGTGCGTCCAAGTGTTCTATAAATGTCTGCAGCAGCCATCATTCCCGCCTGGTCTTGATTCGCAAACAACACAACGGTTACTCTAATCCCTCTTTCAGCAAGGAAAGAGATCGCATCAAAATCCGCAAGAGCATTAAGAATAGCAGTGGTAGCCTGCGCTGGAAAATCAACTAACTGTGTCTTTTCACTGCCAAGTGCGCCAAGAACGCTTAGGAGATCATGCTTTTCAGCAAATGGAATGTGTTGCACATCGTTATACCATGTACTTAGCGTTTTATGCTCACCGTCAGCATCAATCGCTCTATACGACGTATCTGTAACTTTAAGATACTCAATTATAGAGGCAAGAACCGTAGATTTCCCTACTTGCCCAGTAGATTGAAGCGGACAAATAAGGCGTGATACGTGATTGCTGACTTTCTCTAACATATTAGTCAAACTCCTAGCATACGGTTAGAGACTTAAGCAATATTTTTTTCTCTTATTCTAAATAAAAATAGGAATGATCACTCCCTCACGCGAGCTACTTTAGCGCCCAGTTGAAGAAGCTTTTCATCTATATGCTCATAACCGCGATCGATATGATACAGCCTACTTATATGGGTATCACCATCAGCACACAGACCCGCTAAAACAAGTGCGGCAGAAGCTCTCAGATCTGATGCCATAACAGGAGCACCACTTAATGGCTTCCCTCCTTTAATTACAGCCTGGCCATTATCCACCTGCATATCAGCCCCCATACGCTTCATCTCCGCGCAGTGCATAAACCTTTGAGGGAAAACCGTATCCTCAATCACGGAGATACCAGGAGTAATCACAGCTAGGGCAGAAAACTGCGCCTGCATATCTGTTGGAAAACCTGGATAGGGTTCCGTTATGATTTGGAAGCCCTTTGGATCTTTTCCAGGAGCAACATAGACAGAGTCCCCAGCTTCATTAAATTCCACTATATGACCAGCATCTAACAATACCTTTTCCACAGACTTAAGTTCATTTCTGCTCACACGATTTAAGGTGATCCCCTCACTCGCCATCACTCCAGCAATCATAAAGGTTCCGCCTTCTATCCTGTCTGCGATAACATGATGCTCAATTCCACCAAGCCTTTCTACTCCTTCAATCGTAATGGTTCTTGTGCCAGCACCTGTAATTTTAGCGCCTATCGAATTCAGGAAGTCCGCAAGATCGATCACTTCTGGCTCACATGCTGCAGACTCTATAACGGTGGTTCCCTTCGCTAGAGTAGCAGCCATCATGACGTTATCAGTGCCTAATACTGTAGGTCCGCTTTTCCCGCGCATATTGATCGTCGCACCTACTAGTCCGCCCTCGGGCGCCGTAAGAGTGATATCTCCACCTTCCATTTCAACTGTTGCTCCAAGAGCTTCTAGACCTTTTATATGAAGATCGATGGGGCGATCTCCAATGACACAACCACCTGGCAGAGAAACTTTTGCGCGCCCAGTTCTCGCAAGAAGAGGTCCCATGATACAGATAGATGCGCGCATCTTACGAACTAGATCATAAGGAGCTTCTGAAATGATATTTTCAGGATTTGTTCTTACCGTGCCACTTGAGCGTTCCACATGGACTCCTAATTTATTAAGAATTTGGATCATGTAATTCGTGTCAGACACGTCTGGAACACGCCTAATAATACATGAATCTTCGGCTAGTATAGTTGCTGCTAATATAGGCAACGAAGCGTTTTTAGACCCTGAAATATTAATGCTGCCCTTGAGGGTCGCTCCACCCGTAACGATTAGTTTATCCATGAAAGTAAGAGTATTCGGTTTTTAAGAAAGTGTATGATGCGGAATGTAATCCGAAGTTAAAATACTAGATACACAAGATTATGATTTCCAAGCAATAGGAAAACGAAGTATCTTTTCCATGTCTTCAAGAACTTGGATGTTTTTATACCCTTCTTGCTCTAATAAGGTCTGAACTTTTGTAGACTGATCATAGCCGATCTCTAAAGCAAGAGCACCTCCATACTTAAGGAAGCTTTTCGCTTCAGGAATAATACTCCGAAGTAAATCCAAGCCATCCTCCCCCGAAAACAAGGCTAAATCTGGATCGTAACACAATTCAGCCTCTAACCCCATATCGGTGGAAACATAGGGAGGATTACAAATAATAAGGTCATATACGCCTTCAACTCCATCAAAGGCGTCCGAATGTAAGAGCTCTACCTCCAGTTCTAGTTTTTGCGCATTCTCTCTCGCTAAGGAGAGTGTGGCAGGAGAAATATCAGCTAAGGTTACCTGAGCATCCTCTCCTAGCTCCGCCTTGAGAGTCAGCCCTATGATACCACTCCCACTGCAAAGATCTAAAATTTCTAAAGGCCTAGGGAGAGCCAATTTTAGCGCATACGCTATAAGCTCCTCTGTTTCTGGTCTTGGAATGAGAGCACGTTCATCACAGATGAACTCTCTCCCATAAAATTCTACAGTGCCTAGTATGTGCTGGAGGGGAACTCGCTCACCTCTTTTTTTTATCAACGCTCTCAGCTTATCCAATTCAGGCTCTAGCAAAGGTCTATCGAACTCTAAATAAAGCTCCATACGCTGAAGCTTCAGGACATGCGCGGTCAACAACTCCATTGTAAGACGAGGAGAATCTACTCCCTTCTTTTCCAGATACGCTGTGCCTTTCTTTAACGTATCTAAAACCGTCGTCATAATAACAATTTAAGATACATAAGACCCGCTTAAAACCACTTACCTATCAGACATCGGAGGAACAGGCATGAGAAGCTTAGGCCCCGTATAATGCGTCAATGGACGATAGAGCCTATTATCTTTAAGCTGTTCTAATACTTGTGCTGTCCAACCTGCTGAGCGCGAAATCGCGAAAATTGGAGTGAAAAGATCAGTAGGAATCCCTAATGAGTAATAGACCGTCGCGGAGTAAAAATCCACATTTGCATTTAGCCCCTTTCGTTCCAGCATGACTTTGGCGATGCGTTCAGACATTTTAATCCACTTTGATTCACCAAGCTCATCTGTCAGCTGAATTGCCATTCTTCTAAGGTGTGGTGCACGCGGGTCTAGAACTCTGTAAACGCGGTGCCCTATGCCCATTACTTTCTTTTTCTTAGCGAGGCATGCATCTAAATAAGCATCCACCTCGCTGACATCACCAATATCATTAAGCATTTGGATCACGCATTCGTTAGCACCACCGTGAAGAGGTCCTTTTAGGGTTCCAATAGCAGAAGTAATAGCGGAATATATATCTGAAAGAGTGGCGATAGTTACTCGCGCAGAGAAAGTAGAGGCATTCATCCCATGGTCAGCATGAAGGATGTAAGCTACATCGAGTGTTTTAGTCATCGCGGCAGTCGGTTCTTCTCCATTGATGAGATACAGGAAGCTGGCTGCTTCAGAGAGGTCAGTTCTTATTGGCGGAAGCTCTAAACCTTGTCTAAATCTGTGATACGCAGCAATGATGACTGGGGTTTTCGCTACAATGGAAAGAGCAATTTGGCGGTTTGCAGTAGTGTCTAAGTCCCCCACTTTAACACGTTTATCTTCAAGACCTAACATTGAAACACAAGTCCTTAAGACATTCATCGGCGAGCAATCCTTAGGTGCAGACTTAAGAAACAAGAGCATGGTCTCTGAGAGCTCACGGTCATTGCGTAAAGTATTCTCTAGCTCCGTTAGTTCTGGTTGTGTGGGTAAACGACCATTATGCAAAAGATACGTTACCTCTTCGAAAGTGCAATGCTCTACAAGCTCATCTATGGAATACCCAAGGTAAGAAAGCTTTCCTTCCAGTCCTTCAACTTTTGAAAGCTTTGATTCATTAGCGATGACCCCTTCGAGCCCTTTTGCATAATCAGACATATGAATAATTTATGGAGCAGGAGAGATAAAATACAACCCATAAATCAATAAAGATCATTCTATAAATAGTGGGATATTTATAGGAACGATCTTGATGTTCGTCTCACTTAGGCAGCCATACTCTAAATATATTTCGCCCGTTCTCAAACGTGTAGCTCACGATGCCGCCATGTAAGTTTACGGCTTCTTTTACAAGCGCGAGCCCTATACCACTCCCTTTCCCCGCTTCTATATCACCAAGTGAGAAGAGCCTCTCAAAAACTCTTTCTTGCGCGTATAAAGGAATTTCCCCTCCTGTGTTACTAAAGGATACTTCTACTCCTTTTTCTCCTTCCAACGCAATAATCTGAACCTCTTCATTTTCTGCCGAATACTTGATGGCGTTATCAAGGAGGTTTTGAAAAACCGAACGCAATAGGAAGGGGTCTCCTTCGTACAAGATAGGAGATGAGTTCAAAGATAAACGTACATTCTTAGTCTTTGCTACAAGGGTGTATTCTGTTACTAATTCGTTAAACAAAGCATCTAAGGATACAGACTCCTTGCGCTCTAATTCTGTCATTTTTTCGACATGAGAAAGCTGTTGGAGACGAGTAATCGCTTTTTCAGATCGCTCCACTTCAGAAATAATAGAGCTCAGGAAACGCGATCGTTGCTCCTCTGACATATCTTTTTCTTGAAGAAGTTCCGCTGTCGCCTTAATGGCAGAGATGGGGCTTTTTAGCTCATGGGAAAGAGCCTGCACATAACTCTTCGCATACGTTCGTCCCTCCAGCGTTTCTCTCATCGTTTTTAAGGCTGTTCCTAGGGTATTAATCTCTCGCCCCTTTCCGAGTTTTGGAAACTGAGGTCTCTTTCCATCGATCACGCCCTGTGCATACTTTGTGAGCTTTCCGATGGGACGATAAACCCAGAAGAAAACTGTCACAATGAAAAGTGCCGTTCCCACTCCCATCATCATGCATACTTGAAGAATCTGTCGCCTCCGCGCTTGCACAAAAGGCGTCACATCAGATTGATTCTTATACAGCGAAAGCATACCTACAATTTCTCCCTCATACTCAATAGGCGCTCCTACATAGAAAGTAGATGAATTTGGGTCACTTTCATCCATTCGTGATGACCGCGCTCCATACTCCCCTTTTAAGGTACGCATCACATCATTGTATTGAGAAAATTCTTGTCCTGTAAATTGATTCTGAGTGTCAAAGAGAACTCTTCCCTCCACATCCGTCACATAATGGTTTAACCCAATCTTAGACTTAGAAAGACCGTAAATCTTAATGTCCATTCCATGTTCGTGCCCGAGATCTGGAAAAACGCTCTCACAGAGTCTTTTATCTAGTGAGCAAGTCTCCAGCTGTGCCTCAATTTGTTGGGCGAAGCGCTTAGAGGCGTCTACCATCACCTCCTCCGTTGCCTGAAAGGTCTGCATTTCTAAGTCGGTGAGCAGAAGGCGAATCAAGATCGTGAACGCCATCCCTAAATTGACGCAAATCAGGAGCAGAATAATTTGGGTGATGCGCATAGGTTTTTGGTAGGAGTTAAGTGGCGTTAATAT
>CALLLS010000052.1 GCA_938008215.1 uncultured Verrucomicrobiales bacterium
TTCGTGCCATTAGTGAATTCTACTTGATTTGATACTCCGTCACCATCGAAGTCTTCTAACCCATCAAGAACAACCGCTATCATCTTGATCGCTGTCAGTAGGGTCAAACCCATACGTCAGCTCCCACCCATCAGATAGTAAGTCGCCATCTGTATCTTCATTGAGCGGATTCGTTTGAAGAGGATTCGTAATTTATTGGAGTGAAGTTAATCCATCGCCGTCAAAGTCAGCGGTTTCTGGATCTCCGCCATCATCTGCATCTGTCGCGAGGAGGCGAAAGAACATTTTATCGGCGTCCGTGGTGATGATGCTTTCTAGTGGTGATCCGTCACCGGAAAGAATAGTCGGTTCAAAGACCCATTCTTCTAACTCCTCCGCACATTGAATGAAATACGTCCGCCCATCTTTACCATCCCATTCTAGGTTGTAATTATCAGGAGATTGGACGCTAAGGTCTAAGTTTTCCTCATCTACTTGACCGCGCAACGGAAAAGAAAGAAGCAAAAAGAAGAGTAAGGGGGGAATTACTTTCACAGAGCACAGCTAAAAGATTGTACGTGGAAGCGTCAAGCACATTAGATCTAAATGAATAAATAAGATATTTTTTCGCACGTTTATTTATTTTTATGGGTGTGAAAACTAAGCTTTGTCTAAATAAAGGGCTCCATAAAGCTTCCGAGGTGAGGTAGCCCTGAGAGGTATATAACGCTCCGCACTCTTTTATGAAAACTATAGTTGATAGTCTTTGAAGGAGTTTTTAGGGTGCTCATATGAGTGAACTTGTATTTTGGGCTAGAAGAATCATTACTGGATATGAAAGCGGCGCGACCGGTTGCTTCCTTTTGCACGGTAACATTAATGATCAGTTTGTGATGCCGAAAGAGGACGGGCCTGAGCTAGGAAACCTCCAAGATTTTCTTATAGAGATTCTTCTTCCAAGGTTTGATGTCATTCTTTCATATGACTTAGGCTACGGCGTCAGAGTAGAGAAGGGGCGAGAAATCTTTGATGAATGGCCGGGTAAAGAGCAATCTAAGGGAATCCCTGGCATGGCTCTTCCTGCCATAAGGACAATTGGGCAATATCTTCTCTATGCTAGAAACCTCTCCGCAATGGGCAAAAAAGCACCTAAAGTAGGAGTTATTTTAAAACAAGCGCACTTAATCGTCCCCGCTATACCGAACGCTCTAAATTATGAATTGAACTCGCTTGCGTCAGTGATTCGTTCATGGGCTTCAGACGTCTCACTGCAAAACCATGGGCAAGTAGTTTTTGTTATGACTGACCAGCTCCACAACTTGCATCCTTTGGTTGCTCAGAATCCCAGAGTAAGTTCTGTAGAGATCCCTTTACCTGAATCATGGGAGCTAGAAGAAGCTCTGGAGATCCTAGAGGAAAATAACGCTAAAGCTCTTACGCATTTTACCGATAATCTCAGCTTGCCTGCGGAACGCCTAAAAGGTACTTCAATCAGCGCAGTAGAGAATCTCCTTAAACAACGCCATTACTCTAATTCGCCTCTAAAAGATGATGATCTCTCGCAACTTAAGAAAGAGTTGGTAGAGGCTGAGTGTGAAGACCTCATCGAGTTCGTAGAGCCGAGTAGAGACTTAGATGATTACTTAGGCATGCCGAAAATTGTAGAGTGGCTCAGACAAGACCTTCAGCTTTGGAATGATGGACACGTGCAAGCTCTGCCTATGGGATACCTTTTCTGTGGACCTGTGGGAACCGGGAAGACCTACCTAGCGGAATGTCTGGCAGGGGAGGCGGGGGTTCCCGTCGTCACACTGAGAAACTTCCGCGATAAGTGGGTGGGGAGCACGGAATCAAACCTTGAGAAAATCTTCTCTCTTCTCCATGCTTTGGGGCAGTGTATCGTCTTTATTGATGAAGCGGATCAGGCTTTAGGCAGACGTGCCGCATCTTCATCAGATTCAGGGGTCTCCTCACGCGTCTATTCCATGCTTGCGCAAGAAATGGCGGATACAAGCAATAGAGGGAAGCTCCTCTGGATTCTCGCTTCCAGTCGTCCAGATCTCATTGAAGTAGATCTAAAGCGTCCTGGTCGACTTGATGTGAAAATCCCAATTTTCCCAGCACTCAATAAGAAAGAAGCGCTCATCATCCTTCTTGCTCTCTGTCGTCATAGAGGGTTAGAGCTACCAGAGGAAGCACCCAGTAAAATGCTCGAATATGTGCCAGAGCTCCTCACGCCTGGAGCTGCGGAAGCTCTGAGCGTAAAAGCTTACAGACTCTTCAAACTCGGCGGAGTGACTGTAGAAGAAGCTATCCTAAAGTCTCTAGAAGAATACCGTCCTGCTGTGAGCCTAGATATTATCCGCGAGCAAATGAAGCTCGCCGCTGATGAAGCAACAGAGAAACTCTTCATCCCTGATGAAGCTTTACCTTATCTATCCTAATTCATTTCACAGAGTTTTTTTAGAGAAATAGAACGATCCTGTAAACAAGGGCATTAGTCAGAATCGCTTTATATGCGAATTAAAAATGATATTATGAGTCTAGACAAGATTACGGCTAAATTACAAGAAGCTCTCCAACGAGCTCAATCCCTTTCATCACATAACGCAAATGCTGAGCTCCGGTCAGTTCACCTTTTAAGTGCCTTATTAGAGCAGGAAGGGGGGATCACTAAGCCCATATTAGAGCGCGCGAATGGTGATCTCGAAACGCTTTCATCCTTATTGAAGGCTACTTTAGAAAAAGAGCCGACCGTAAAAGGAGCCGTGTCACAGCCTCAAATTAGTTCTGAGTTGAGACAGGCTTTAAACGAAGGAGATAAAATCCGTGAAAAAATGGGGGATGATTTTCTAAGCGTAGAGCATGCCCTTCTTGGAATTATTAAGAGTAAAAGCCCAGCTGGAGAATTACTAGAGAAAGCGGACTTTTCAGTGAAGAGCATCGAAGAAGCCTTGAAGGAAGTGCGAGGAAGTCAGAAGGTGACTGATCAAGATCCCGAAGGGAAATACCAAACTCTTGAAAAATATGGGCAAGACCTCACGGCGAAGGCGCGCGAAGGGAAGATAGATCCTGTAATCGGGAGAGATACGGAAATAAGGCGAGTTTTACAGGTGCTATCACGACGCACTAAGAACAACCCTGTTTTGATTGGGGAACCAGGAGTAGGTAAAACGGCCATTGCAGAGGGGCTGGCACGAAGGATCGTCGCTGGTGATGTTCCTGACTCTATGAAAAATAAGCGACTCATTTCTGTAGACATTGGTGCGATGGTTGCGGGAGCTAAATATAGAGGTGAGTTTGAAGAGCGATTAAAAGCATTTTTAAAAGAAGTGACGGAGTCTAATGGTGAAATCATTCTTTTTATTGATGAGCTTCACACGATTGTGGGAGCCGGAGGGAGTGATGGTGCTGTTGACGCCTCTAATCTCTTAAAGCCACAACTTGCGCGCGGTGAACTGAGAACGATCGGCGCCACTACCTTAGATGAATATAAAAAGTATATTGAGAAAGATGCGGCTTTAGAGCGTCGATTCCAACCCGTAAAAGTGGATGAACCTAGCGTAGAGGATACTATTACGATTTTGCGTGGCCTGAAAGAACGCTACGAAATACACCATGGAGTGCAAATAAAGGACTCGGCTCTCGTGGCAGCAGCTACATTGAGTGATCGTTATATTTCAGACCGCTTCTTACCCGATAAAGCGGTGGACTTAATTGATGAAGCTGCGGCTAAATTGAAGATTGAGCTAGATTCACTACCTACTGAGATAGACGTTATTGAGCGCCAGCTGATGCAACTAGAAATGGAGAGGCAAGCCTTAGAAAAAGAGTCCGACTCTGGATCCGCGAGTAGATTAAAGAAGGTTCAAGCTGAAATGGCTGATTTAAAAGAGAAGTCTACAGCGCTGACTGCCCGTTGGAGATCAGAGAAAGAAGTGATAGATACGGTTCGTGAAAAACAAGAGATTATTGACCGCTTCAAAAATGAAATAGAGCAAGCACAACGACTTGGCGATTTAGGAAGGGCATCTGAGCTCACATATGGAGCACTTCCAATCGCTGTTGCAGAATTAGAGGCGGCTCAAGCTTCTTTAGCAGAAAGCCAAGAGTCGAACCGACTCCTCAAAGAGGAAGTGACTGAAGAAGATATTACCTCTGTAGTGGCGACATGGACAGGCATACCTGTATCTAGATTACAAGAAGGTGAAAGGCTGAAGCTCATCAAGATGGAGGAGCGATTAAAAGACCGTGTCATAGGTCAGAAGACCGCTATCCAAGGAGTATCTAACGCAGTCAGGAGAGCACGTGCAGGCTTACAAGATGAAAACCGCCCGATTGGATCATTTCTCTTTCTTGGACCAACTGGAGTAGGAAAAACAGAGCTTTCTAAGGCTCTGGCAGAATTCCTCTTCGACGATGAGGCAGCAATGATACGCCTCGATATGTCTGAATACATGGAGAAACACACCGTGGCGCGGCTCATCGGTTCTCCTCCAGGATATGTAGGCTATGATGAAGGAGGGCAACTCACCGAGCATGTGCGACGCAAACCCTATTCCATTATTCTCTTTGACGAAGTCGAGAAAGCGCACCCAGATGTCTTTAATGTTCTTCTCCAAGTACTCGATGACGGGCGTGCAACAGATGGGCAGGGGAGAACAATAGATTTCCGTAATACAGTCCTTATAATGACTTCTAATCTAGGTTCACAGCATATCCTAGAAGAGGAAAACGCAGAACAGAGAGAGGCGAAAGTGAACGCTGCTCTTAAAGCTCATTTCCGTCCTGAATTCTTGAACAGAATTGATGAAATCGTGATCTTTGATAGGCTTAAGCGCGAAGAGCTAGGTGAAATTGTATCGCTTCAACTTGAACGAGTGAAAGCGCGTATTGAGAAACAAGGCTTCACTCTTGAGCTTTCTGATGACGCCATCGAGTTTCTCGCCAACAAAGGTTATGACCCTGTTTACGGAGCCCGCCCGTTAAAGCGAGCGATTCAAAAGCACCTCTTGGATGAACTGTCCTTACAGCTTTTAGAAGGAAAGTTCAAAGCTGGAGATCTCATTCAGGTGGGTGTGGATAATGGGAAGCTAATTTATACTTAGATACCCTATTTGAGTAAGTTATGGGATATTCTCCTCCAATTTTGCTTTAATGAAGACCAATTAGAGAAACTTAAGAAATATAAAATAGTTCACAAAACACGACATCTTTTATAAGTGGAGGCTTCATCGAATCTTCCCTACCGCTTCGCCATATAATACAAGCAAACTGGGTAGGGCGGTTTTGATAAAACCGCCGTTTCTAAGGGAGGATTTACCCAAGTACGTTTTTTGTCGTGTAGTGTGAAAATAGTTTAGGTTTTTACCTTTGCGGAGGTTTGCTGATATGTAGTGTGCTTTCATAATGAAAAGAGAAAGACGCCTCAGAGAGATTGATTCTGTATCAGCACTCGCCCGCCAAAACGGTAATCTTCACCATTCAGTTGTCCAAGGGTTAGATTTATCTGAGCTGGACTGGAAAAATGTGAAAATCAAGAACACAGTTTTCCTTGGGTGCACCTTTCCAGACACCATCAAGCCATGTGTATTAATGGAACAGGGAGCAATTATTTTCCCTAGAATGCCTCACCTCCCTTATGACCCATATCGTGGAGGTCTCTATAACAGGGAGGAACTCATGAAGGGTTGGTCACCAGAAGATGATCAGAGTAAGGATTTTGAGATTTATAACTACTTTACTGAGCATGGTAGAGGTAACGTAAGTGTTATGCAGGCTCTTGCTATGCGCTTGCATGATCACGCTATTGATGACGCACTTCAGGATCTTCTGGAAGGAAGGTCAGAGAATGATGGACAGAAGAAAGTAGTAGGAATTATGGGTGGGCATTCTACTTCTAGAAATGATCCATATTTCAGAAAGGTCGCCATTCTCGCGCGTAAGCTCACCATTGATGGGTATTACATCGCTACTGGTGGTGGGCCAGGTATGATGGAAGCAGGAAATCTCGGTGCATACTTCGCACAATATGAAGAGGAGGAATTACTTGCTGCGATCGATTACATGAAAAAAGCCCCCACTTATAAGGATGAGGGATATGTGCAACTGGCTATTGATACAGTAGAGAAATACCCTAGAGGAAGCTCCAGCCTTGCCATTCCTACATGGTTTTATGGACATGAGCCCTCAAATCTTTTTTCTTTGCAGATCGCTAAGTATTTCTCGAATAGTCTTCGTGAAGACGGGTTACTCGCAGTTTCCATGTACGGTGTTATATTTTCACCTGGAAGCGCGGGGACCACTCAAGAGGTCTTCATGGATGCTACTCAGAACCACTATAATACTTTTGAGTTTATTAGCCCAATGGTGTTTCTCGGCAAAAAGCATTTTACTGAAGATACTCTGATTTTTGACTGCTTGGAAAAACAATCTGAAGGGAAAAAATACCGAGAATATATGCTTCTCACGGATGAAGTAGATGAAGTGTGTAACTTCATTAAAGATCATCCTCCTTTTAGATAGGGGATATATTCACTGTTAGCTTCTCCGTAAACGACGTCAAAGTAGAATGGTGAGAAAATACTGTTCATAATATCTCTTTGTGCTAACTCCTCGTCCGTGCATGATGTAAGTTCCTTCCTTCTCTCTCAACGGTGGAAAAACCGTTTTGATGATGATGTTTTACAAGAAGGGGTTAAAGGTAAGGCGAAGATAGAGAACATTGAGTGGGAGGCTCTACCTGATGGTGGTGCGGTATTACTCGGGCAGTGGAGTTATAAGAATACCACGTCCTCGCCTGAAGTTTCTCTTTGGCAGGAGGGAGAAAAGTGGAATATGGAAGCGGAGTGTAGCTGTGAGACGAGGCGTGATTGCTCGCATTGCGTGGCGATGCTTTTGAGAGCCTCTCAACCGCACGTTCTAGAGAAGTTAAAAAAGTTTGGCTCTCTCAGGAATGGAGGCACGGTGACGCAGGAAGTTGATACACCAAGCATTCCTCACGAAGAAATGGAGAGGTTACGGGTCTCTCCTAAATTTACGCTACATTTGAAGCGAGCCGAGAAATGCCCTGAGGTCGTTTCTGCGTATCTTAAAAAAAAGAGACCCTCATGGGGGGATGACTCTAGCCCTGTATATGCGCTGGCGACCGTGACATATGAGGGCGAGGGGAAGACGTATAATTTTCCACTGCTTTCTCATATTCATGAAGGAGAATCTCAGGTGGAAAACAAAGAGGGACAGCCTCTAATTCTAGAGCGGTTTCGTGCAATCGAGAAGGAAGCCCTCTCTCAGCTCTCACGATGTGGTCTGATGGCGGTGGCGAGTGACTTCGCTTGGCTGGCGCGGATTAGGGAAAAGAGATCAGAGTGGTTAGAAGAGGCGTATCATTGTTTCTTTCCAGACCCAGACCGCACGCAAATAGAGCACTGCTGGCTGGATGTGCGTCATTCAGGAATACCGATTCTAGAAAAATACGGATGGACGGTGCATCTTGATGAAGAGTTTGGGTATGAGGTGTCGCCTTGTGACCCTGAGGATTGGAAAATGGAACTAAATGAAACTAAGGGCGGCTGGTTCTCGCTCTCCGTAGGGTTTGACCTGAAGGGGAAGCGGCTAGACCTCCTTCCTATTCTTTCTCACTTGTTAAAGGATAACTTTCTTTTAGAGACATTAGATAGACCAGATAATGGGACGCAGTACGCGGTACTGCCAGGGGGCAAGGCACTAGACCTCCCTATCGGGCGGGTGCGTGACATTCTAAAGCATTTAGCGAAGTTTATCGACCCTAAGTTTCCTGGGAAAACGAAGCTTCACGCCATTGATGCAGTCCAGCTGGCAGAAGTCATAGATATAACCAATAAGACGGATCTCTCGAACTTTAGTAATAAGTTACAGACCTTTGACCAGAATGCAGAGGTAGCGCGACCCAAGTCGCTAAAGGCAGAATTAAGGGATTATCAACTAACGGGGCTGAAATGGATGCAAAATCTCCGAGAGCTGAATCTAAACGGGATTTTAGCGGATGATATGGGGCTTGGTAAGACGATGCAATCTCTGGCACATATTATCCTAGAAATGGAGAGCGGACGTGCGTCCTCCTCAGATGCTCCTGCGCTCGTCATCGCTCCTACTTCTGTCGTGACGAACTGGGAGCGAGAGGCGCGAAAGTTCGCACCTCACCTCCGTTGTCTCGTTCTTCAAGGGAGTAATCGGGCACGGTATTACCCCAGCATTCCGCATAGTGATATAGTGTTGACCTCATATGCCTTACTGCACCGAGATATTGAGAAACTGAAGCGTTATTCTTTTCACCTCGTGTTCTTAGATGAAGCGCAGTACATTAAAAATCCGGCAGCAAAGGCGACGCAAGCGGCGCTAGAGCTGAAGTCGCAGCACCGACTATGTCTCTCAGGGACTCCGGTGGAGAATAATCTAGGAGAGTTCTGGTCTCTCATTCGCTTTCTCATGCCTGGGCTCTTAGGGAGTAAGGAATCCTTTAATGTGCAATATCGAACGCCGATAGAAAATCATGGAAATCAAGAAAAGCGTGAGGCGCTGAAGAAGAGGGTAGACCCACTTATCCTTAGAAGGACGAAAGATGAGGTGGCGAAGGAGCTTCCACCTAAGACGGAGCTGATTCACCGCATAGAGCTGTCCACCGCACAGAAGGATCTTTATGAGACGATACGCGCGACGATGGATAAGAAGATCCGCCAAGCGATAGCGGCAAGGGGGATAGATGCTTCACAAATGTTTTTTCTCTCAGCGCTTTTAAAGCTTCGCCAAATTTGCTGTCACCCCGCCTTACTGGAGGATAGTAAGTTACATGAAGAGTCGGCAAAGCTCAGCTATACGATGGAGCTCATAGAAACGCTTATCTTAGAGGGGCGCAAGATCCTCCTCTTTTCTCAATTCACGACAATGTTGGATTTGATTTCTGGAGAGCTAAAGAAAAGGGGGCTTAATCACTTAATGCTGACTGGAGCCTCAAAAGATAGAGCCTCACTAGTAGATAAATTTCAAGGAGGTGACGCTCCCATTTTCCTTATTTCCCTAAAGGCGGGCGGGACTGGGCTAACATTAACAGAGGCGGACACTGTGATTCATTATGACCCTTGGTGGAATCCTGCGGTGGAACGTCAAGCAACGGATCGGGCATATCGGATCGGGCAGAAAAAGCCTGTCTTTGTGCATAAGCTTATTTGCCAAGACACGGTAGAAGGGAAAATTCATGCTCTACAGCAGAAAAAGGGAGATCTAGCGGATGCTCTGCTTACCGATTCTGACACGCTTAAGCTTACTCCAGAGAGTCTAAAAAACCTCCTAGCGGATTAAAAGAGTTATAAAAGAAGAGGAATAGAATCTTGAATTTTTACGGGTTATGAGCTACGCTTCAGCATGCAACCCTTTAAGTTAGACATTCCAGAATCATGTGGCGCGCTTCTACTTACGGGGACGGCTCTTTTCCCAAATAGCTCTATGGATTTGCACATCTTTGAGCCACGATACAAAGCTATGCTAGAGCAATCGCTAGAATCGCATTGGATGATTGCCATTGCAAATCTTATAGCACCTGAGGAAGAGCCCTTTTCTTCATGTGTTTCACCTATCGGAACACTTGGTATTATCAATACATCTAAGACTTTACCTGATGGACGCTCTGCACTGATTCTGACAGGACTACACCCGATTCGTTTTGAAAACTGGAATGAGGAGTCCACCTTTCCAAAAGCTGACATCACAGTTCTGGAAAGAGAAGTCATGGAGGAGAAGCAAAGCCAAAGCATTCGGGATCTTTTACTCGATACACTCCCAGCGCATTTGACACACCTTCCAGATACGGTGCAAAGCTCTGTCTTATCGAATCTTAAGGCTATTGCTGAAGTCTCTGCGTTGATCGATAATGTGTCGCATAACTTTATCTCAGACACTCATTTCAGGCATGAACTACTCTCTGAGTTAGATGACAAAAAGCGTGCCAGCAAACTCATCTCAGCCCTGTCATCATAAGTTGAAATCTCTATGTTTGGTAAATTACTACTCTTATTTATATTCGTTCCAATTGTGGAACTAGGCATTTTTATGAGTTTAGCGGATACTATCAGTCTGCCAGTCACATTGGGTATTATCATTCTAACAGGCTTTTTGGGTGCTTACTTAGCCAAGCAGCAAGGTGGTCTAGCGCTACGTAATTTAAAGCAGGCGATCACGGGTGGTAAACTCCCGCATGAAGAAGCAACCGATGGCGTTCTTATCCTTATAGCTAGCTCGGTTCTCTTAACGCCAGGGTTTCTTACAGACGGGATTGGCTTTGCTCTTCTTATTCCGCAGGTTCGCGGAGTCATACGAGGGCGTTTAGCTGAATACCTAAAGAAGCGCGTTTCCGTTTCTACGAATTTCCCGTCAACTACAGAAGTAGATGAGCCTGAAGGTTTAAAACAGGCGAAAGGGCGAGTAATAGATATCGATTAAATTTAGGGAACTACCTTTGAGAGCTGAAGGGTATCTATTACTAGAAATGGCATAGTTTTTGCTCTTACTTCTCTTAGTTTTTTGTAGGCTCTTATTTCGAATTCATATTGGGGTATTCGTAAATCTTTTATCTCATCACAGATGAAAAGAATTAACTAAGAAAAGGATCGTTATTTGTAAAATAAGTCTTTTCATGAAGCCCTAAGCTAAACTATTATAATTTATAATGCCCAAAATACCTTTTGAAGGAAAACTACTCTCCGCAAACCGAGGAGAAATCGCAATTAGAACATTCCGTGCGGGAAATGAATTAGGAATCCCTACAACCGCGATCTATGCAGAAGAAGATCGTTTTTCTCGTCACCGTTTTAAGGCGGATGAGGCGTATCAGTTAGATACAAGTAAAGGTCCAGTAGGGGCGTATCTTGATTACAAAGGGATCGTCGCATTAGCAAAGGAAAAGGGGATAACGATGGTTCATCCAGGATATGGTTTTCTCTCTGAAAATGCGGATTTCGCGCAACTGTGCCTTGATAACGGGATTAAATTTATAGGACCCACACCTAAGCAGCTAGCAAGTATGGGAGATAAGACCGCCGCGCGCCAGATGGCGATTAATGCGAACGTTCCGGTGCTGCCAGGAACTGAAGATGCGATTGCCTCTAAAGAAGAAGCCATAGAAGTAGCGAAAGAAATCGGTTTCCCCCTCATCGTAAAGGCAGCTCACGGAGGCGGTGGTCGCGGAATGCGAGTGGTGAATAAGGAGTCAGAGTTAGAGCCCATGTTGGAAGAAGCTCAGAATGAAGCCTTAAACGCGTTCGGAAATGGGGAGGTATTTATTGAGCGCTTTATCGGACGGGCTAAGCACATAGAAGTTCAAATCATGGGCGATGAGCATGGAAACATCGTACACCTATACGAGCGTGATTGCTCAGTGCAGCGTCGTCACCAAAAGGTGGTTGAAATAGCACCTGCAGTAGGGGTGGATATTAAAATCCGTGAAGATTTATGCGAGGCGGCGGTACGTCTAGCAAAGTCTATTAACTATCAAAATGCGGGAACGGTAGAATTTCTCTATGATATGGATCAGAAGGACTGGTTCTTTATCGAGATGAATCCTCGAGTGCAAGTGGAGCACACCATTACGGAATGTGTCACCGGGATCGATATTGTTAGAACCCAAATGCTCGTCGCTATGGGCTATACTCTGGATAGTGATGAAATAAACATTAAGTCTCAAGATGAAGTTAAGGTGAATGGCGCGGCTATACAGTGCCGAATCACCACGGAAGACCCTGCAAATGGTTTTTCTCCAGATTATGGGAAGATCGTGAACTATCGCTCGGCGGCAGGGTTCGGGATTCGTCTAGATGCGGGGTCTGGAGACGCCGGGTCTGTAATAACGCCCTTTTATGACTCCATGCTCGTGAAGCTTACCGCGTTTGCAAGAGATTATGAAACCGCATGCGATCGTGTAGGGCGCGCGCTTCGTGAATTCCGAATCCGTGGAGTGAAGACAAATATCCCGTTTTTAGAGAATGTCATTGAGAATGACAAATTCCGTGAAGGACAAGCGACGACCCGTTTGATTGATAGCACACCAGAGCTTTTTCAGTTTAAGGAAAAACGTGACCGTGCCACTAAGCTACTCAATTATCTTTCGGATGTAGTGGTGAATGGTAATGATACCGCTAAAGGGTGGAAACCTGATAAGCCTCTTCCTGTTCCACAAGTGCCTAGCGGTGGAGTGGGGGAGATCCCGAAAGGAACGAGAGATCTTCTCTTGGAAATGGGACCAGAGAAATTCACTCAATGGATTAAAGCAGAGAAACGCCTCTTGGTTACCGATACCACCTTCAGAGATGCGCACCAGTCTCTCATGGCTACCCGTATGAGAACGGTGGATATGTTAAACATCGCAGATGTCATTGCGCGTCAAACGCCTAAGATTTTCTCTTTAGAAATGTGGGGTGGTGCAACCTTCGATACCTCCATGCGCTTCCTTAAGGAGTGCCCGTGGGAGCGTCTTGCAGAGCTGCGTGAACGCATTCCTAATATTCTTTTTCAAATGCTCTTCCGAGGGTCCAACGCGGTGGGTTATTCTAATTACCCTGACAATGTCGTGGCGGGGTTTGTTAAGCATGCTGCGGATTCAGGCATGGATATTTTCCGCATTTTTGACTCTCTTAATTACCTTCCAAATATGAAGGTGGCGATGGAAGCAGTGCGAGATCATGGGAAATCACTTTGTGAAGCCACGATCTGTTACACTGGAAATATTGAAGACGCATCTAAGGATAAGTACTCTCTCCAGTATTACGTGAACAAGGCGAAGGAGCTGGAACAAATGGGTGCGCACATCATCGCCATTAAGGACATGGCGGGGATTTGTAGACCGGCAGCGGCTAAGAAGCTCGTGAGTGCATTAAAGCAAGAAATAGGGCTCCCCATCCACTTCCATACACATGATACGAGCGGCATCAATGCGAGTTCCATTTTAAGTGCCTCAGAGGCGGGTGTAGACATCGCGGATATGGCTATTTCTTCCATGTCGGGATCCACCTCACAGCCGAACTTAAACTCCATTGTCGCGGCGCTAGAGTTTGATGAGCGTGCCACGGGACTGAATTTAGAATCCCTTAATGATATCTCATACTATTGGGAAGATGTGTGTGCCGCCTATACACCCTTCATTACCGCGCCTCGTTCTGGAACGGCAGAAGTATATGAACATGAGATGCCTGGTGGGCAATACACAAATCTTAAGGAGCAAGGTCGTGCAATGGGGCTCGGTCCACGTTGGCGTGAAATTGCGCATACCTATGCTGATGTGAATGAACTTTTTGGAAATATTACGAAGGTGACACCATCGTCTAAAGTAGTGGGGGATATGGCGATGTTCTTAACAACTAAGGATATCAAAGCCTCTGAGGTGACAAGCCTTAAACCCGGATCCGTGGATTGGCCACAATCAGTAGTCGGCTTCCTACAAGGAAATTTGGGGCAACCCGAAAATGGATTTCCTAAAGAGCTTCAAGATGTGGTGCTAAATGGAAAAGAGGCGACCACGAAACGCCCTGGTGAGCTCGCTGCTCCTGTTGATATGGCACAAGTGAAAGAGGAAATACGTGAGGTTATCGACCGTGAACCAAAGGAAGATGATCTCTACAGTTACCTCATGTATCCAGATGTTTATAAAGATCTCCAAATTTCTCTGCAGACGTATTCTAAATTAAGTGCTCTTCCAACTCCCGCCTTCTTCTATGGGGTGAACATAGGGCAGGAAATTAGTGTGCAGATTGGACCGGGGAAAACGCTCTTTATAAAGCTCATCTCGATTGGGGAGCCAGATCTCAGTGGTCGCAGAACCCTTTTCTATGAGTTAAACGGAATGCCACGTGAATCTACGATTACTGATAAACAATTCTCTAGTGGTCATGTGGTCGTTAAAAAAGGCGACCCACTGAACCCCGGTCAAGCCTGTGCGCCAATGCCTGGTTTAGTTACTGAACTAAATGTTAAGGTGGGCGACGTTGTGAAAGAAGGGCAATCTCTTCTCACGCTAGAGGCCATGAAAATGCTTACTACCGTCTCTGCGTCTAAGGAAGGAACGGTTCAAGCGATCCATACTGATGCGGGGCAATCTGTTGATACCAATGACCTCTTAATAGAAATTTCATAGGAGGTTCACGGCATAGGTGGGAGTAACGCAAAGAGTTACTCACTTACTTCCGATATTGTTGCAACTGTATTTCTCATCGCTCTAGCGATCATGGGTAATTGACTGAGGATGAAGTGATGGATTTTTCCATTTACTTTTTGTCAGAGACATTGCTACCCATCCGCGTGATGTATTTGTTTAAAAGCTTTTTGTTCCTCTTACTTCTTCCTGCGCCTGCCTCCATATTGTCCTGAACTCAATCCTGTAGAGAAGCTTTGGGATATTGTGAAAGATGGAATCTGCAACCGAGATTGGAAAGATATGGCTCACCTCGAAGACAAACTCATCGATAACCTCAAACCTTATTGGGAAATGCCGCAGAAAGTCTTCTCCTTATTCAAAAACTCTTACCTCCGCTCTGAACTAAACGTTATCTCAAATTAGTTCATGTTACAATATAATTAATCAAATGGTATTATCCTTTTCGCCGTGCTCAAAGGCTCTGCTGATTTGGTTGCTTCGCAACGGGGCATTTACCGTTCTCTTGCTTCGCGAGTTCATCTTTGATGCAGTCAACCCCTCTTTTGGGCATTCCGCTACGCGGAATGGAGGGGGCGCAATCCTATGACTCCGTAATATTCAAAGAGCCTTGCAGAATAAATTCGACAGGGCTCTTTGAAAGAAATGGCGGACAGTGAGGGATTCGAACCCTCGGAAGTGTTCTTATTAGTTGAGGGGTTTATTTATCCTTTATTAATAAGGCTTTTTGTATTTTGATTCAACGTGAAACAACCACGTTGTATACCATTTTGTATATCACTATTACTTGTAAATGACTTTCCTTCTGCTATTATTTAAAGTGAAATGGCAAGTGTCGCTAAAATAAAGAATTCGAAGTATTACCGTGCGTATTGGAGAGGTATCGATGGAAAGCAAATTAACCGCTCTACCAAGGTTAAAATTTCAGAGGGAAAAAAGAAAGCTCAGGAAATAGCCGATGAGATGGAAGATGTTTATCGAGGCAAAAAAGATAAGGTTAAAATCAGAAATGCGATCTCTACTATCCATGAGAAGTATAATGGTGATACGCTAAAACCTCCTTCGTTTAATGACTTTCAGAAAGCCTTCCTAGACTATAAGAAATCCAGTGTAGGTGTAGGCTCTATTCTTAAGTATAAAACTTCATTTAGATACTTTTCAGACTTCTTAGGGAATAAAGCAAATGATGGAATGGATACCATTACCGAGTATGACATAGATCGATTTAAGAACAGTCTCTCTAATCGTCTTAGCCAGTCAACGGTTGCAGGTCATATTAAAAGCATAAAAGCTCTGTTTGCGTTATCCTTACAGAGAGAAGAGATTGAGAAGACTCCTTTTAATGGAATAAAAATCTCTAGGAAGTCTAGCTCTACCCTAGGAACGAATCACAAGAGAGCCTTTACCATGGACGAGTTAGAAATTCTTGTAAATGGACTTAAGGGTGAATGGAGGTCGTTAGTTATCTTTGCCGTCTATACGGGGCAACGTCTTGGCGATCTCGCCACCCTCAAATGGTCTGCTATTGATATTGATAATAATAAGTTCTCCATCGTAACCAGTAAAACGAACAGGCAGGTGAAAATGTTCTTAAATAGTAGTCTTAGGAAGCATATCGAGGAAATACTCCCAAATAAAAAGACTGACTATGTTCATCCAAACCTAGCTCAGAAATACCTCCAGAATAGGCATAAAACAGGTTCTAACGGACTCTCTGGTGCATTCTCTAGGCATTTAGCTAAATTAGGTCTGAAAGAGGAGTATGACCTTTCTCATGGCAGAGGTGGCAACAAAAAGAATGGACGTTCTGGAAAGAGAGTGATTTCTCAGCTTTGTTTTCATTCACTAAGAGTTACCGCTATCACCTTCCTTCATGAACTCAATGTTCCTATGGCAATCGTGCAAAATTGGGTCGGTCACGATTGTCCAGAAATTCACCAAATTTACATTAAGATGGGAGATGACGCTCTACGAAAAGCCTCTAATGCTATTCCTGATATAGGGGTGTGAGAGCAAGAGAGGTTCAGAAGGTTATTTAATTGATGAAGCCACCAGCTTTAACACTTCTAGTGAAGTGAGGTATTCTATAGATCAAATTCCATTTTTTTCATTTCACCCCACGTCTGATAGAGCTGGGGTATTATAGTATAAGTGGACTTTCAAAAAATAGAAAAAGTGGCGACTCTATACCTCAAGTGGCTTAGAAACCCTTTACTTAAAAGGATTTAGGAAGGTTCTTTTTTTGAAATCTATACCCTAAAATTTCTAATGTTTAAGATTCACCAGTAATGCTTATAAGAATTTTTTTTTCTTATAGAAAATTTCAAATTAAAATTTTTGTGGTGAGTTCTACGCCAGCCTGCCTATTCATCAAAAAAAGAAAGGGGCTCATAATATGCAATATTCTACGACTCGAACCTCGTTTTTCTAAATTCTATATGGCTCAAAAATATTAGCCGTTGAGTTTTATGAAAGGTCACTTTTTATTAGGTTAACCTTTTTAGAGGCTCCGCAATATTCACTGATACTCAATATGTAGCCATCACAAAAATTTTAGTATTACTACTGATTACCTCGTAGATGATCGGGCTACTAATGGAGCAGTAAAATTTATAGGAGAGCACTCCTAAGACCAGTAATGGGAAGCTATGCACAGGAAAGAAGCGGGATGCCCAGAACGGCTTTCTTACAACACGGGACACAGTTCTTTTAAAACCTTTGAGCGGTATTATAGAAATGATAGGTCTAAGGAAGAGGCTGTGAGGTATTGGTCGACATGAAGATTCCTAAAAAAGATAAAAAATGATAGGGAATTGCGTCAAAAAAGAAAGATGTTGCGTGCTTTTTCATCATGCGATACAAAACTCCTCATGAGAAGCTCACGCTTAATACTCCTCTTGCTCTTTTTACTACTCCCTCTTTATTCCCAAGTAGATGAAGAGAATTTAGATATTAATATTTTATCACCTGATACTTATTCATTAGATTGGGATGGTAAAAACGGCAGGACGTATTTCATTCAATGCGCTGAAGATATAGAAAACTGGGTTTTTGAACCTGTGATCCGTTCTGGTGAGGGAACTGAGCTGAATCAACCTATCACGTCGAACGCTTTCAAGATGTTTTTTCGTCTTGTTGCGACAGACCAAGATGATGGGGGCGATCCAGAAACAGCAGACTTTGATGGAGATGGGATTTCTAATTTAGAAGAAATAACAAATACTCTTCAAACAAGTCCTCTGAATGAAGATACAGATGGAGATACTCTTTCTGATGGGTGGGAGGTGGCTTATGGCTTCGATCCCACCAATAGCGATGAAGATAATAATGGTGTGCTTGACGGTCAAGATGAGCCCAATGAATACATTAACGCTATTGAGAACTTTCAGGACCCCAACTACATCTTACTACCAATAGAAGGAAGTTTTTCAGATGATACCATCGGAAATGTGACACTCCTCAATGATGGAGGAGTTGCGTATTACAATAGCACGCAAAAGAAAATTTATTATTGGTATGAAGGAAACCTGATTACTGAAAATCATGATGGAACGGAGTTTATTTATTTCATTAACACGGGGTACGGAATTAGTTATTATCTAGAGGATTACTACTATAAGCTGTCTGGCGGGACTATAGAGAAGGTCTCGGTAGCCCCTGTAAGTGATGTAGCCCTTAAAGCACATGTCACGTCTCTCTTCAGAGCAGGATATTATTCTGATGAATCAGAATATATCATCGATTCTATTGAGCTATCAGAGTATAGCTCTAGTTATAAGCATAGTAATTGCCTACATATCTTTTCTGATGGAGGTGGGGTCTATTATTCTCAAGACCGTTATAAAGTCACTTACCACAGAGCTTCTTCTACTAATGGGAATCAATCGACTAGATCTTACACGCCTAAAATATACTTTTACCGTAAAGGAACTGTGGAAGAGTATAATCCCATTTATACCGATAAAAAGAATACTTACATTCGGTTAGATGGTGTAGGAGGCAGAGCAACTGCCCCTGTCATTGCATTAAATTACGATGACCATAATGGAAATGATGTCACATCTCTCTTTAATGCTATCGACCACAGCCTATTGGAGTATGATAGTGATTTTTACTCTAGTAGTAAGATCTCCAGCCAAGGACACCTACTATATAGCGATCAAAAAGTTCATAATTTCAACGATGATACCTTTACGGGAAAAGAAGAATCTGGAGGGGGTATCACTACTTGGTATATCAATAATCGTGGGGATGTCTTAGATTCTCAGACCATAGGCAGACGCTTTCATGACCCTGAAACTAATCGAACGGCTTGGGTTCATAAGAGGATTAACGTTTTGAATGTCTTAGATCCATATCTTCTCACGCCTAACACCTATGATTTGGGAGATATACCCATGCAAGGCGAAAGCGAGGTCAATACGCTAGAGAGTCCATTACCTCTTATTGCTGGAGAAGTCTTTGACCGTGATGATACTACTCCTGATGGAGTGGGAGTGCTTATTCCTGTCGAGGTTGCACCTGAAGTCTTAGCCGTAAATTCAGATTTCGATGAGGGCAGAATTGATCCTACTACTGGTTACGCTCTTCCTGATTGTGATGATGATGATATCGCCCTTGAGGCCGTAAGAGGGCATTTGGATGGAAATTTTTCTCAATACGAGCGAATCACTGATGACATGCATGAAGGATGGTTTGGTATTCATCCACACTTGATGGATGATAGTTTTTGGGATGGGGCGACGGTAACTATCAGAAAAATCGATAAACTAGATTACGGCACAGGTTATAAAGAGAGCGGGCAAGTAAGATTTTATGCTAAATGGGGCGATGATGCAGGGCAATACAGAGCTATCGTTCCGTATGACATGGATACACTAGACCCTAGTAACCTGACCCAAGGTGGAATTAATGTTGGCTCTAATGATTCAGGTGTAGGTGAAAGTGTTTACGGGTCAGATTCTGCATTCCCTGTAAACACCAAGTTCTACATAGAGGGAGTTAGGTCTGGAGATATAACGCTGGAGTGGCGTTATCAAAAGGGGAGTATAGACATTAAGTATGATCAGACTTTCGTCGTGGCTACTCAGCAGTCTCCAGAAGAGTGGAAAGATTCTCTCGCTTATAAGATAAAGCTAGAAACCAGTAATGACCCCTCTGGAATACAGGACATTAGTATTAAGCCTACTAGTAGCATGGGGTATTGGGAGCGCATGGAGCGTTTATCAGAATGCTATGATTATTACCAAGAGTGCTTCGTAGAAGATCAAGCGTTTCTTTGGTCTGGATTAGCAAGACTCGCCGCTAATCAAGTGGTAGCTGGAGTGAGTGACATGGAGTATGGGAAAGACCTTACTTATCTGGCACACCTCTCTCCTGCAGGGTTCATTCCAGGATTACATGTTAATAACCAGCTCAGTGCGATTCAGCAAAACCTCTTTAATGGGGGATATAAGATTTTTAATAGCATAGGATGGCAACACCATGCCTACCGTTCTTCTGGTATCAAAGCCATGAGCCATTTGTTAGATAAGTATGAAGATAACATTGATGTTAGGGAAACCAATTCTTCTTGGGAGCAATTAGACTTAGGAAAAAACTCAGGCTTCTCTTCGTTTTACTACAATGCGGGATACCTAATGGCGGATTATGAGCAAAATACCATAGTTGTTCCAACCTTTGAGAATCTCGCTGAGCTTTCCTTAGCTTGGAGAGATGCCGATGATCTTTTTTCTAGTATGTCAGTTAATCCTTGTAAGCCTGATGGACTAGACTTTGCAGATGCTCTTACATCTGTTCCTAATGCAAGCATTGCGAATACTACACACCGCTGGACTTGGATTGACTTTAACCAAACTCCGAATGGAATTTTAGGAACATGGGCAGGACTATGGGAAAGTCACCGTCTAGAGCTTGTTGAAAAATATTCCAGAGAAGACTGTAAACGCTTTGCGAAAATGTCAGCTTTGAATCTCCCTGTGAAAGTTAATGATCACCTAGATGTAAAATGAAACACTATACACTCCTTTTTCTCACTCTTTTCCTCAGCGTTTCATATGCGCAAGAAAAGACCCTCACTATTTCCGAAAATCTCTCATGGAAGAGTGTCTTTGATGATGGGTTTCACCCCATTTGGCGAATTGGGGGGCAAACAAGATGCCAAGAATCTAAAGTAGATTTTAGCATTGAATGTAAAGGCTGTGTCCTAAAACTAGATAACGGAGATATTCAATTTGATGTTTATGATGATGAATATTTAGCTCGAATATCTTATTACGGAAGAAAAAGGTATACAGCGGTAGAGGCTAAAAAGAAAGTAGCCGAATTTAAAACGATCCTTGGTGATAGCTTACGACCAAACAGTGAAAAAGGTATGAAAGCATGGGGGCAAATAGGTGACTATGGTATCTACCTTTCTTTTAGTGACTCAATGTTTGATGATGGGACTGTTGTTTCGCGTTTTGGAATATCTAATAGAACAGGAGAAACAGCATCTAAAATCCGTTCACTCTTAACAGCTGACCCTAATGCTAAAGTTCAACCACCTGAAGGTTACGAGCACCTTTCCTTAGATCCTAGAGTGGTGAACAAGGAATACTATGATCAATTAGACAAAGCGAGGGAAGAATACAATACTCCAGAGGCTAAAGCTGAACGTGAAGAAAAACGAAGAATTAAAGAGGTATTGCGAAAGCAAGCCTTTGAAAAAGCAGGATTAACTCCTAAAATAAGTGAGACAGAGCCTGAGAAAAGAAGTTCCTATGCCCTTTATACACTGCTAGCTCTTTTGGGTATTGCTGGTATTTTTATAATTTCTAGAGCGATTAAAAAGTGAGACCATTCCTCTTCATCACTCTTTTTCTCAGTATATCATACGCAGAGCAAAAGACCCTCACTATTTCAGAGGATCTCTCATGGAAGAGTGTATTTGATGATGGATTCCATCCTGTGTGGCACATGGATGGGACTTATAAGTGCATGGAAGGAAGAAATATTAACTTCGGTATCAAATTTCAGGGTGAAACTCTAAGTATCGATAAAGGAGATCTATTCTTTGATGTGTATAGTGATGAATATTTAGCTCTCATATCTTACTACGGAAGAGTAAAATATACCGAAAAAGAGGCACTTAATAAAATTAAAGAATTTAAGAGATTGTTGGGAAGTAATATAAAGACAAATAAAGAAGGTGGCATAAACGCATGGGCGCAAATAGGTGATTATGTAGTTTTACTTTCATTCAGAGATTCAATGTTTGAAAATAAACCTTATGTTTCCGACATTATTATTTCAAACCGCTCTGCAAGCAGAAAATCTAAAATAAGAGAGAAGCTTTTAGGAGACCCTAATGCTAAGGTTCAACCACCTGAAGGTTACGAGAACCTTTCCTTAGACCCGAAAGTCGTGCATAAAGAATATTATGATCAGCAAGCTAAAGATCTCATAGCGTATAATGCACCAGAGGCTAAGGCTGAACGAGAAAGGAAAAAGAAGGCTAAAGAAGAACTAAGGCAACAAGCCATTGAAAAAACTAAATTAGCTTCTAAAGACAGTGAACCTAAGCCTAAAGAAAAATAAAATCTTTCTTGGCTTTGGGCGAAAGGAGTTTTTCTTTTTATGGCAATTATTCTCTTAGTAGTGAAAGCTAAGTCTAAAAAATAACATTGTCTATTTTGATAACCTTCCCCAGCTAGCACTTTACATTTGATTAAATACCTCGGTGCTATTTGGAAGCAACGTCCTCATCAGCAAAAGATAGTTCTGAAATTAGATGTTACCCTTCTGAAGCTTAGGGAGCTACCCAATTACATTCCTGATTTGTTTTTATACACCACTGATAATGAAAAGCACCAGAGACTGGATTCTGCTGTAGATTCATTAAGAGAAAAATATGGAAGGCAGTCTGTGTTTTTAGGATCAGTCCAAGATGGTAAAGAAAGTGCGCCAATGAGGATCTCATTTAATCATATTCCAGATTTGAATTTGGAGAATGATCAGTAACTAAACTGACTTCCTAATACTTCCATTTTTCATTACGAACTGGCAGTTTGTTAAGAGTATCACGATGTGATCTCCACTTAGGCATGTGCCTATCCAAGAGGGTAATAAAATTTTGATTATGCGTAGGTTCAATAAAGTGAATTAACTCATGCACAATAATATATTCAAGGCACTCAGGAGGTTTCTTCACCAATTCTAGATTTAGTCTTATGCTTTTCTTATTGGGAGAACAGCTTCCCCATTTGGTCTTCATTCTCTGAATATAAAATTTTTCAAGGTCTACTCCCACTTTTGATACCCAATCATTAATGAGTCGCTCACTCACTTCTCTGAGTTCCTTTCTGTAAAAGCTCTCCAGAACCCTCTCTTTTCCTTTAGAATCCATTTTAAGGGAGGTGTGCAGGAAAATATGCTTGTGGTCTAATGAGACGTAAGAACCTCCCTCACAGGTCAAATTTTTGAGTAAATATCTTTGCCCCCAGAAATAGTGAGATTCTTTATTTTTATATTCTCTGGGAGTTTCTCGTATTTGATCTCTCAGTTTCGCCTGCTGTTTTTTGATCCAGTCGAGTTTCTGGATTATAAATATCCGAATAACATCATCAGAAAGGTAATAGGGAGCGGATACTCTTACCGCACCGTCTGGAGGATACACACTGAGGTGAATATTCTTAATGCCCTTTTTCTCTAGAGTGATACCTGTTTCTCCCAATTGGAAAGTCGTCATTAATATTCCTCTTGGTTAGTGATCACCTCGAATAATTTCTGAGTGAGATCAAAATCTTTGATCACGTCATAGATTGCACCCTTGATAATATTTTCTTTTTGAGGATTCCCCCTAAATCCATCTGGTTTCACATCGGTTACTGCGAGATGAACGGTATGCACTAGCTCCACGAGCTTATCATCTGATGAGGTGAGGTATGGCACTGCATCTTCAGCTACCGTATTACCTTTAATCTCGAAGATTCCCTTTAAGGTATTGAACAATGCGATTTGCCCTCTCGTCTCTAAGTTATCAGGGATGTCCTGAGTCTTGCCCCTATTAAGAGTTCGAGCCAGTTCTTCGATTTTAATGAGATAGTCTTCGTATTCAATCGCCTTCTGCCTTCTCAGCTCAATGATTTCAGAAAGCAGGTCAGACATTTTATCGTAAAATACGGCATCCGTAAGGTGTTCTTTAATGATTTTACTCCTCACGTTGTTTTCGATGATTTCCGCCACAGATTCAGGTGTGTTGTAGTCACCTAGCTTTTCTTGAATTGCTTCAGCAATCCCCGAATCGATGATGAGGTCGATCAACCCAATATTTTCAAAGGGTGAGATTTTACGTGGTTCACTTGCTTCGATGTATGTATCGATCAAGCTCCTCATATCTGCCTCGTATGCTTTCAGATCTAGTGTTTCACCACTGGAAAGCTTAATCATTTCACGAATCCTTACCGCATTCTCTACGGTCTTTTTAATGACATCCTGTTCAGCTTCCAAATATCCCATTTTATGGATTTCATCTGCAACATTGGCATATGCTCGTAATAAAGAGGCAGTCGTTTTGTAGAGAGCTACTCGTTGTGGCTCAGTTGCCTTCAGGTCGTCTTTGAGTTCGGTGTTACCACAGAAGTATTGTTGATACCTTAAATCATCTCTAGGAGGTTCTACAGGCTCACAAAGTAAGTGATACTGCTCTAGCACCGTATCGAGTTTTTCTTTCCCAGTTTCTAAGCGGTCTTTGAGAAGCACTTGGGATTCTTGTTCTCCGATTTTATCGAGTTCCGAACTATAGACAGAAATAGCATCTTCCACCTTATTGAATAAATCCTTATAATCCACGATGTATCCGAAGTCTTTATCCTCACCATCGAGACGATTAGTGCGACAGATTGCTTGGAAGAGACCGTGATCCTGCATCCTTTTATCAATGTAGAGGTAGGTGCAACTTGGCGCATCAAACCCAGTCAGAAGTTTATCTCTCACGATGAGTAACTTCATATTTTCAGGTTCATTGATGAACTGACCTTTCGCCCAGTCCTCATACGTTTCCGCTTTTGATTTGCCTGCGCCTGCCTGAACATCCTCTAAAAGGCTTGTGTAAGCTTCATAGATGAACTTCTTATCTGTATCGGTCGTCTCTCCAGTATCTTCCTTACTAATATCCCCAATTTGAGGATCATAGGATGTTACCACCGCACATTTCCCTTTGAATTCAGTTTCTTGGAACAGCGTGTAATACTTAGTTGCTTCATAAATGCTAGAAGCTACTAAGATCGCATTTCCTGTATTCTGAACTAATCTGGGTTTGGTATTAAAATCAAAGGTGATGTCCTGCACGACCCTATTCATTCTAGAACGAGAACTGAGCACCTTCTGCATCGTTCCCCATTTCTTTTTCAGTTCCTCTTTTTGCCAGTCATTGAGACCAGCAGACTTCGCATCAAACCATGCATCTACCCGATCCTTAGATCCAAGTTCTTGATCGATGTCTCTGGCTTCATACACAAGGTCTAACACCACTCCATCCTCTACTGCTTCCTTAAATTGGTAGACATGAATGTATTTCCCGAAGACTTCATTCGTCGTCGCCTTATCCTTGAGTAGTAGCGGTGTGCCCGTGAATCCGATAAAGACGGAATTCGGCATGATTGCTTTCATCTGTCTGTGGAGTCGTCCACTTTGTGTTCGGTGACACTCATCCACAAAGACGTAAACATCACCTTGGGTATTACTCTTTTGGTTTTCTAGATCCTTAATGTATTCCTCAAAGTCTTCGATGTCCTTTTTCCCGAACTTATGCACTAGAGAACACATCAACCTAGGCTTCGGGTTCTCTAGCATCGCCATTAGATTCTTACCAGAGCTTGCTTTCTCTATCCGTTCGCCAGAATCTTTAAAGACCCGCTCGATCTGCTTATCTAACTCATCCCGATCTGTCACAATCACCACTCTAGACTTAGCACTGTTTTCCAATATCCACTTTGCCAGTAGAACCATCAGAATACTTTTCCCAGATCCTTGGGTGTGCCAGATGATGCCACCTTCTTGACGACGAATAAAATCTTGGGCGTTCTTAATCCCGAAGTATTGATGGGAACGTGGAATTTTTTTCACCCCACCATCAAAAAGCACGAAGTTAAATATTAGCTCGATCAGCCTCTGCTTATTACACATCTTCGTCAGATACTTATCGAGCTTATACCCCTCGTTACTCTCCTCATCCTCCTTCCAATTCAGGAAATACTTCTCAGGCGTTTTCGTCGTTCCGTATTTAAGCCCCTCTGCATCACTCCCCGCAAAGACCAACTGCACGGTAGAAAAGAACCACGCATTAAATTCCTCCTTTTGGTTTGATATCAACTGCCTAATTCCATCGCCAATCGAAACTCGACTACTCTTCAGTTCGATCACCCCCACAGCGATTCCATTTACATAGAGAACAAGGTCAGGTCGCCTCTCATGCACGCCATGCAGAGTCACTTCCTCTGCAATGTAAAAGTCATTCTGCTCAGGTTGTTCCCAATTAATGAGATGCACCGTGTCTTTGTTTTTTCCGACCTCTTCTAATACAGGAATGCCGTAGCGTAATTTCTCATACACTGCCTTATTCGCCACATAGAGTTCATCCGAGACATTGACCGTCAATCGTTTAAAACCACTGATCGCCTTAGATACAAGAACTTGGGAGTAACCTGCATTGAGTAAGTATTTGGAGAGAAGGTCTTCTTCAACATTAGAATTCTCTTCCCGATCTTTCCAATCACCTAGGTAAGTGTAATCCAGTTCTTCCTTGAGAAGCTTAATAATTCTATTCTGAGTAGCTCTTTCGGATGACATATTTTAAGAGTGTTCTGAGGGTTGCTAAGAAAAATCAGAGGAGTTTATCAGGTTATCAGTAACCTCCTCAGAAATATAAGGGAACAATCCTTCTTTATTAAGGTGGCTATGGCTAATATACTTTTTCCCATTACGGTGATATAACACCTCGGCTACGACAGCAGGGTGCACCTTGATAGATTGAGCAAAGTTTTTCACCTGCCATGGCATCGGTTTTATATGTTTAGAGGTAAACTCTAGACTTTTATCTTCAGAAACAAGTTTGTCATATGCCCAGCGATCTGCCTCGATTTCCTTCTCATCACTCCTCCTATCCTTATATTCAGGGAAGATGTCTTCTGAAGTTTTAATATGCAAAATAAGGTGTGCGATCTCATGAAAAAGAATAACCCAGAACTGAGCCACACTCTTATACTTTAGCCCATGTAAAAGCATTGCTTTACTGTCAGACAGTCTTTTAGTGCACCCTCTTAAGCTAGAATTTTTAAGAGAAGGAACGAAGACTAATGCGACTCCTGCACCAGCGAGAATCTCTTTCACTTTCTCCACTGTTTCAGGATGCTCTAGTGGAAACTGTGTGAGTTCTCTTAATTCATCTACCGCTGAAATCAGTTTATCACGATCATAGAGTGCTGTTTTTGTCTTGAGAGCTGATCGTTCTCCTAAACGAATCCATGACCCACACCCTAAAGAGGTAGACGCTTCTGTATTATCTTTAAAGGCGACAATCCGTTCACACTGAGCAAACATCTTATCCCTATATTCTCTTAAATCGATACAGTCCTCAGACTTACAAAGTTCTGTCCTTTTCTCATCAAATTTAGTTGTCGCCTTTACCACTCCTCTCTCAGCGAGCACTTTGTAGTCGATCCCTTTGATGATTTCCTTTTCCTCGGCATCAGGTTGGCGATGTTCTGCGGGAAACTGAATGATTTTCTCATCAGCATCAGCCTTTCCATCTTTTAACATGAAATAGGCTTCTTCACTGTTTAGTAGTAAACGCAGAAATTTACTTACAGATTCAGATGGTCTTGATTTTCCACTCACCCATCTGGAAAAGTTCTTCTCTGCATAACCTGTAAGTTCGAATGCTTGTTTTTGGGTTAATCCATACTTTGTGAGGAACTCAGAAACCTCCTCAGGAGTGATGCAATTCAGCTTTTTCCTGATAAAGGTGTCTATTTGCTTTGACCCAATGTGACCGATTAGGAGTTCACCACACTGATCACATTGCTCCATGGAAACAGAAGGGATAGTAATCTCTCCCAAGGTCTTATGTTTACTTACATAGTCTTTCTGGATGGATTTTAACACTCCTCCTTCACATTCAAAGCATGGGGTGGATTTCTTTTCTTCTAGGGTGCTCATGGTTTCTCATTGTTTGGTGGTTTAATGGGACGAATTTCTAACTTTCTTACCGTGTCACTTTTATGAACTGCTATTCGCACTTCTATTGGATCTGAAGCAGTGGATAAGGTTGCGTGAATTTCGATTTCAAAATCATCTTCACTTTCTTCATAGATCAGACGGCATTGATATTTTTGTTTCTGTTGTGGTTCTCTTGGTTTTAGGAAGAGCTGATGCCCCTCTAAAAAATCTACTAACTGCAATCTCAGCTCATTCCTTTCGATGTCCCATTCATCTAAAAAGGTGCTCGAACTGTGATAGAAATAAGCACGTCTCTCGTCTTTGAGGGCTTCCACAATTTGCTCTCTAATCTCATCGGGAGCTTCTCTTGGATGTTCACTCATTTCTTAGCAGTCACATTCTCATGGTGCTGATTAACACATTTGACAACAAAAATTACCAGATAATTCACATAAATGTGCTTTTAAGCACCTTCACCTAGACTTTTAAATTGTTCAGAGATTACTTTGAGTCGATGTAGGAGGTCATCATACGTGATAATATCAACGATGTTACGGTATTGTCTTCGGATTACCTCAAAATCATTTTTTTGCTCAGGTCTTAACTTATCGGTTCTCCCCATAATAAGCATTCCTTGAGGATTTACCACTTTAACCTTCACATTAGCTGGAAGTTGGTCTTCATACTTTTCTTGGAGTTTCTTTTCTCCCTGTTCTCCCCAGCGTTTTAGATGAAAGACATATTTCTCTATCTGCATAATGGCATCAGTCAGTTTTCTTACTGGGACAAAGTTATCACGACAGCGAGCCTCCTCAGTCACTAATGCATTCTCTTCAGGTCTTTTAATTTCTATGACATCCACAAACCCAGATGCATCAACGAGAAGGTAATCCAGCCTCCTTCTTTTTCCCCACCATGTATCTACAACAGGAGCTTCCATAAAAGCCCGAATGTAACGTGGGAAGATGAGCTGAACGATTGGAAGTATGAGTTCCTGCCACTCCGTTTCATGATAAATTTTACCGCTATCGAGCATTTCAGATAATTTATCATGAAGTTCCTCAAACTTAACGTGCTCGTATTCAGAGTATTTTACTAGAATCTTATCTGGTCTCTCTGCAGTGAGGTGTTTATTAAGAAATTTCTGATAATCCACCTCTAGATCTACTTCGGTAACCAAGTAATTCTTTAACACTCCAGCCACCCGATTAGACGCATATTTATCCATCTCTCTCGTAGTGGGGAACTTCTTCAATAACTGCTGAAAAACTTCGTAGGGAACTGCGTCTTCATGATCTCCACCAATGTAAAGAGACTCTAATT
>CALLLS010000053.1 GCA_938008215.1 uncultured Verrucomicrobiales bacterium
GATAACTCTATTGATGAGCACCTAGCTGGGTATTGTGATGATATTACGATTACGATGCATGCAGACGGCTCCTTATCTACTGAAGATGATGGAAGAGGAATCCCAGTCGAGCCACACCCGAAGTTTGATAACAAGCCTACGGTAGAGATGGTTCTTACTAATCTTCACGCTGGTGGTAAGTTTGGCCAAGGTGCTTATAAATATTCTGGTGGTCTGCACGGAGTGGGAGCCAAGTGTGTAAACGCTCTTTCTGACTGGTTTAAGTGTGAGGTATATCGTGACGGTAAGATTTACCAGATAGGGTTTGAAAGAGGTAAAACAAGCCAAGAGCTAGAGGTGATTGGAGAAATTCCTATAGAAAAAACGGGGACGAAAGTGACCTTCTTCCCTGATGCTACGATCTTTACGGAGACGATTGAGTTCCAATTTGATCGCTTAACGAAGCGCCTCAGAGAACTCGCTTTTCTTAACCCAGGGGTGACCATAGATCTGATCGATGAGCGACCTGGGAAAGAGAAAAAAGAAACCTTCTATTATGCGAACGGGATCGAGCAATTTGTAAGACAGTTAGGAGAGAGTAAAAACCTGGTGCATGCAGACCCGATTGTCTTTAAAGGTAAGCGACAGATAGAGATCGATTATGATGGGAAGATTACAGAAGACGATGTCTTTTTAGACGTAGTGATGCAGTATAATGACAGCTTTAAAGATCATATTCTTTGTTACGCTAACTCCATTCCTAATGCGGATGGGGGATCACATCTTTCTGGATTTAAAGGGGCGCTAACTAGAGCGATTAATACTTACGCAAAAGCGAATAAGCTCTTAAAAGAGAAAGAAGCATCTCTCACAGGCGATGATGTGCGTGAGGGTCTAGTAGCGGTTATTTCTGTGAAGATGCCTAACCCACGCTTTAGCTCGCAGACGAAGGATAAGCTTGTCAACTCTGAGATCGAGGGCGTTGTTTCCTCTATTGTTTACGAGGGACTACAGAGATTCTTTGAAGAAAATCCGGATGTCGCTAAAACGGCGATTGCTAAAGCGGTGAATGCTTCTCAAGCGAGAGAAGCTGCCAGAAAGGCAAGAGAAACGGTAAGAAAATCTGCCCTTTCCGGTGGCGGACTCCCAGGGAAATTAGCGGATTGCTCAGAGAGAGATCCCGCTAAATCTGAAATTTATATTGTGGAAGGGGACTCTGCTGGAGGCTCCGCTAAGTCTGGAAGAAATCGTATCAATCAAGCAATCCTACCGCTCCGTGGTAAAGTAATCAACGTGGAGAAGGCACGGTTACATAAAGCCCTGGCGAATAAAGAGATTCAGTCTATGATCACGGCGATCGGTGCAGGCATCGGAGAGGGCGAGCAAGAAGGATCCTTCAATGTAGAAAAAGTCCGCTACCATAAGATCATTATCATGACGGATGCTGATGTAGACGGATCGCATATTAGAACTCTTCTACTCACATTCTTCTGTCGTCACATGCCTGAGCTTGTTAGGGCTGGATATCTTTATATTGCACAGCCTCCTCTCTATAAAGTAACACGGAAAAAGCGGGAAGAATACATCGCTGATGATGCCGCTTTAAATAAAATCCTTATGGATCTAGGTGCTGGAGAAGTAATAGTGCGCAAGGCGGGTGAAGAGAAGGGCTTAGAAGCAGAAAACCTGAGAGAAGTATTAGAGACTCTTGGCCAACTGACACGTTTCACATCTAGCATCGAAGGGCATGGAGGTTCATTCAAAGAGCTGTTAAATGCTAGAAAAGACGGGAAATTACCTGAGTTTCTGGTGCGTGAGAGAACAGGAAATGATGAGCAAGTGCTTTATCTAGAGGATGAGAAAGCGCTCCTCTCATTTGCCCAAGAAAACCGCGATCTCGGATTGATGGATGAGGTTCTTACTGACGAAGAAGTCGTCAGTTTTAAAGAAAAATATGAGAATAAGATGAGGCGCGCGGTGAAGTATGAGCTGCATGAGTGCGTCGTCATTGAAAAATTACTTAGCCGCCTTGAGGAGCTTGGAATGCAGGTTAAACCATTCTTTGACGATGATAAGCCGATATACGAACTCGTTGAAGAAGGAGGGGAATCTGTAATACCAATTTTCAATCTCTTTGAAATTTTCAATAAAACTCTAGAGATTGGGAAAAAGGGAATCCGCATTCAGCGCTTTAAAGGGCTAGGAGAGATGAACGCTAAGGAGCTTTATAGTACAACAATGGATCCTGAAACGAGAACTCTTCTGCAAGTTCAGTTTAATGACGAGAACCTTGTGGAAGCAGACCAAATGTTTGATATTCTCATGGGGGAAATTGTTGAGCCACGTAAGCGCTTCATTGAAGATAATGCCTTAAATGTAAGAAATCTGGACGTGTAAAAATCAAAGTTACTCTATGGGAGCTTTCTATAAAGTTTTATTTATTGCGCTGTGTTTATCTTCTCATGCGGAAGAAAATCGTAGTTGTAAGAACCTCTTAGAGGCTATTAATAAGTATTCTGAAAACCCTGTTGAGGGCTTTCACTTTAAGCTAGAGGGCAATAATGAAATCAACCTTCAGGGTGATTACTTAGAGGAGTTTGTAAAAAGGCTCTTCAGTAATACGTTTTCCGCTCTCTCAAACGAGGAGCGCGCAAAAGCGTATCAAAACTCGTTCTCTTATCAAGGAAGTGTTAATAGCCCGCCAGATTTGATGTATCGTGGGGGAGACGCCTTTGAAATAAAGAAGGTGAAATCGCTGTCACCGGATATTGCGCTCAATAGTTCATTCCCTAAGGATAAACTATATGCCGATGATCCGCGCTTGAGTAATGCTTGTATTGAGTGTGAAGATTGGGACGTTAAAGATTTTTTCTACGTCATTGGCTATATGCCTAAACATGAGCTTGAGACACTATGGATTATTCACGGAGAGTGCTATGCTGCGGAGAAGCAACACTATCAATTAGTAGCAGATATGATCAAAGAAGGGATTGAAAGACTTCCAAGTGTAGAAATAGCCGATACGAATGAACTCTCTAGGGTAAATAATGTAGACCCACTAGGTATTACTAAGCTGCGCGTGAGAGGCATGTGGGCGATTATGCATCCGGCTAAACTCTTTGGTGAATTCTTTCCACCTTCAAGCACAGACGGATTGACCATTAATTGCATAATGACAAAGGAAAAGTATGAAGCATTAGGCGTCTCATCGAGCGAAATCGCTGGCAATCTTGTGGTGAGAAATATGAAAATCAACTCCCCTAATGATAAAGAGGAGTATTTAAACGCGGTGGCAATAACCCTTTAACACATGAATATTATCTCATTATTTTCTGGTGCAGGAGGCTTAGATCTCGGCTTTAAAGCTGCAGGATTTAAGACAATTTGGGCTAACGAATATGATAAAGATATTTGGGAGACGTTTGAGAAAAACTTTCCTGGCACGACTTTAGACCGCAGAAGCATTACTGAAATTCCTGAGGGAGATGTCCCTGAATGTGATGGGATTATTGGTGGACCTCCATGCCAAAGCTGGAGTGAAGCAGGCGCCTTAAGGGGGATAAATGATAAGAGAGGAAAGCTCTTTTACGACTACGTCAGGCTCTTAAATGCTAAGAAGCCTAAATTTTTCTTGGCTGAAAACGTATCAGGCATGCTTGCCCCGAGGCATGCTGGGGCACTACAGGACATTAAGCAGCTTTTTGCGGAAAGCCGATACGATCTCCACTTTACTCTTTTAAACGCAAAGGATTACGGAGTGCCCCAAGACCGAAAAAGGGTGTTTTTTATCGGGTTTAGAAAGGACCTTAAGGTGAGCTTTAAATTCCCAGAGCCAAGCGTTCACGCACCCAAGCTTGCGGAGACCATCAGTGAGCTTGCAGATTCTGCAATTCCTGGGGCAGAGAAAAATCATACAAATGGTGATAGTTGTCATGTACCAAACCATGAGTACCTCACGGGAGGGTTCTCTTCTATTTACATGTCCAGAAACCGTGTGCGGTCGTATGAGGAGCAGTCATTCACAATACAGGCTGGAGCTAGGCATGCGCCCCTTCACCCTCAAGCCCCTAAAATGGAATTAATAGGAAAGGATAAGAGAGCTTTTGTAAAAGGGCAAGAGAGTCTATACCGAAGGCTATCAGTAAGAGAGTGTGCACGTATTCAGACCTTCCCTGATGATCATGTTTTCCATTACTCGCGCTTAGCGGATGGCTATAAAATGGTGGGGAATGCCGTTCCTTGTAAACTTGCAGAATGTTTAGCGGCGCAGATTTACTCTTCATTGAACGCTGCCGCCCAACCTCATTTAAACGATAAAGCTGCCTGACTCTTTTAATCACAGATGGATCCAAATAAGCACCGATATTTATGTAGTGAGGAGACACACTCTCTTAAAGATGACACAATGAAAGTGAAAGATTTGGGGCATGGACTAAATGAGAAAAGCCATGAAAATATTAAAGCTAAAACGAGGACACATTATTAACGTGAAAAAACCTTCATTAGAGCGGGAAAGGCTTGTTCTAGAAAAGGAAAGGTATACTTTATAAAGTAATTATTAGCGGTTAAGAAAAACAAAAATTTCCACCATGTCTAACGACCACATAAAAACAATCAACGTAGCAGATGAGATGTCCAAGTCTTTCTTGGATTACTCTATGTCTGTCATTATTTCTCGAGCTCTACCAGATGCGCGTGATGGACTGAAGCCATCCCAGCGGAGGATCCTTTATGCCATGCATAATGATTTGCATCTTACTGCATCTAAAGCGCACCTAAAGTGTGCGCGGATAGTAGGTGACACGATGGGTAAATACCACCCGCACGGTGACTCGGCGATTTATTCTACCTTAGTGAATATGGCGCAGCCATGGACGATGCGTGAAACATTAATCGATGGGCAAGGGAACTTCGGCTCTGTGGAAGGTGATGCCGCAGCTGCCATGCGTTACACGGAAGCGCGCATGACTCATATGGGGGCATTAATGATGACTGATCTTGATAAGAAGACAGTCGATATGCGAACGACTTATGATGAAAATGGAAACGAGCCTACAGTTCTTCCGTCTTCTATTCCTAATCTTCTCGTAAATGGTGGAACGGGAATTGCGGTGGGGATGGCCACTAATATTCCTGCGCATAACCTCTCAGAATGTATCGACGGGGTTTGCGCAATGATTGATAATCCGAGCCTCACGGAAGATGAGCTTAAGGAAATTATCAAAGGACCTGATTTTCCGAATGAGTGTGATATTATCGGCTATAAAGGAATTGATAGTTACTTCCGCACAGGGCGGGGAAGCATTAAAATGCGCGGACGTATTGATATCGAAGAAGAGGGTGGCAAAAGCGCGCAGCTCTTTATCACACATGTCCCGCATGGCGTAAACCGTGCTACCTTACAGGAAAGAATTTCTGAGCTCGTGAAGGATAAAATCCTTGTCGATATCTCATCTATGCGTGACCTCTCTGATGACCAAACGCGCATTGAGATTACGCTAAAAAGAGACGCTAATCCTGAGGTTGTAAAGAACCAGCTCTTTAAGCTAACGGCGATGGAGACCTCGTTTGGGGTGAATATGCTGGCGATTGATCAGAGACGTCCACGCCAGCTCTCCGTGATGGATGCCCTTGATTGCTTTATTGAGCATCGGCGTGAAGTAATAATACGCCGCACTAAGCACCTCTTAGATGAAGCACGTAAAACATGTGAAATCCTAGAGAGTTACATGGTCGCTAAGCATGCTACACGCAGTAAGGAATTTCTTGATAAGATTTCCGCAGCCAAAAACCGTGAGGAAGCGATTGCATGGGTGAGGTCCTATGATCTTACCACAAAAGATGCGGAAGAAATGGGCGTCATTCTATGGGGGCAGACACATGTTCAAGGTAAGAAGTATCAGTTCTCTGAGCGTCAAGCGAACGCCATCGTTAATCTTCGCGCATACCAATTCACCGAGGAAGAAGTAGAGAAAAGCCGTAAGGAGTATTACTCTATCATGGAAGAAATTAAGGATTATCTTGATATTCTAGCCCGTGAAGACCGCGTTCTAACGATCATTAAAGATGAGCTTTTAGAGATAAAAGAAAAGCATGGTAGCCCACGTAAATGTCCGATTTTACCTGATGACGGTGAGATCGCGATAGAAGATCTAATTGCGAACGATTCCTTTATCGTGACTCTTTCTCATACTGGATATGTGAAACGTACGAGTGAAGCGGAATACCGCGTGCAAGCGCGTGGTGGAAAAGGAGTAAGAGGGATGGAAACACGCTCCTGGAATGAAGGAGAGGAGAATGACTTCGTAGAAAATCTCTTCTCTGCGCAGGCGCATGATTATCTCATGCTCTTTACGAATACTGGGCGCGTCTATGTAAAACGTGTTTATGACATTCCAGAAGCCGCGCGCACTTCACGCGGAAGAAATATTAAGAATGTCCTAGATCTACAGCCTGAAGAGAAAATAGCGGCTATTTTAAGACTAGAGTTCTCAAGAGATGAAGAAGGAGAGGCAAATACCTTCCGTGAGGATGCTGGATTCGTCTTCTTCGCGACACGCTCTGGTAAGGTGAAGAAAACGAGCCTCTTCGACTTTAAGAACTTCCGTAAGGATGGAATTATCGCCATTAAGATCGAGGAGGATAATGAACTTATCGATGTAAGACTTACCTCCGGTTCAGATGATGTCATGCTTGCTACGAGAGAAGGGCTGAGTATTCGTTTTCCTGAAGATCAAGCGCGCGCGATTGGGCGTAATACTGCAGGCTACATGGGAATTCGTCCGAGAGATGGCGACTATGTAGTAGGAATGGCGGTCGTAAATGATGAGCAAAATCTCTTAATTGCTTCTGAAAATGGCTTAGGGAAGCGCTCTGATTACGGTGAATACCGTGCGCAATCACGGGGTGGTAAGGGGGTGAAAACTCTTAACGTAACCGAGAAAACTGGTAAAGTGGTAGGGGCTCTTTCTGTTACGGAGGAGGATGACATTATGCTCATGACCTCTGGCGGGCAGTCTATACGAATCCGTTCTTCTGATGTGCGCCAAACGGGACGCGTCGCGCAAGGGGTGAAGTTACTGACTCTTACGAAAAACGAGCTTCTACAAGATATTGCAAGAGTGGTCAAAGATGACTCTGTTAGTGACGAAACGGAACTATTAGATAAGTCGCCTGAAGACGTTGATGACTCTAGCGGAGAGCAGCAGGAACTCTTATAAGCTTAAGTTATAATGAATTTAGGTGGCATGCTTCGATCTGAAGCGTGCCATTTTTTTAATTAATATCCACTCGTGGAGCAGAGCGTTCAATCACTTCTTCCACCTCAAAATAGGGCGCAGGGCTAAAGTTAAATGAGCTAGCTAATAGGTTAGAGGGGAAGCTCTCCACCGCATTATTATAATCTCGCACCGATCCATTATAATACCGCCGCGCGTATTGGAGGTGGTCTTCTACTTCGGTAAGGTCGTCCATTAAAGCGAGGAAACTCTCCGCAGATTTAAGCTCTGGGTATTGCTCGCTGATTGCAAGAAAATGCCCCATTTCTTTTACGAGGGCTTTTTCTGCTACTTCCGTTTCATTTTCATTTTGTGCTTCTTGTGCTTTTGCTCGTGCTTCGGTCACTTTCACGAGGACTTCTTTCTCAAAGTTTGCTACTCCTTTCACGCACGCTACTAGGTTTGGAATAAGGTCATGCCTTCTTTTGAGCTGAACCTCTATGCCGCTCCATCCTTCACGCATTTGATTCCTGCCCTTCACGAGCTTATTATAAAGCAGGGTGAAGATTATGCAGAGGAGTAGAATACCTCCTAAAATGATAAAAGTGGTGAATCTCGTCATAGATCTAAAGGAAATGCTAAGCTGGTCGTAGCCATGGCGGCGATGCCTTCTTCTCTACCAACGAAGCCCATTGTCTCATTAGTGGTCGCTTTTATATTCACACGATCTGGTGTGATAGAGAGCGCACTTGAAAGATTCTTCACCATTGCTTCTCGGTGCTTCATCACCTTTGGTGCTTCTGCGATCAGCATAGAGTCCACGTTCACGATTCGCACCCCTTTCTCAGAGGCGAGCTCTGCACATTTTTCTAGTATTTTCAGACTGGAGATGCCTTCTATAGAGTCATCATTCGGTGGGAAATAATACCCAATATCGGGAAGCCCTAATGCTCCTAGTATAGAGTCCGCTATCGCATGGCAGAGGACATCCGCATCTGAATGTCCGAGCAGACCTACAGAGTGGGGGATTTCTACTCCGCCTAAAATACATTTTCGCCCTTGCGCGAATTGATGAACGTCATACCCTATTCCGCTCCGATATTCATATTCTGCCATTAGAAATAGATTGCGCCTTATTAATATTTCCTGCAAGCACAGAACAAATATAACGAAGATAAAATGCTGCGTAGCTTAATGACCATCTCTGGCTTCACCTTAATGAGCCGGATCCTAGGATTGCTAAGGGATCAACTCTTTGCGATTACGTTAGGGGCATGTGCTGCTTCTGATGCTTTTTTGTCTGCGTTCCGTTTCCCGAATATGGGACGCCGCATTTTTGGGGAAGGTGCTTTTAATTCCGCCTTTGTTCCCATCTATGGGCAAACGATAGAACAAGAAGATAAGATTTCTTCAGACCGCTTTGCGTCTCTCGCTTTTTCATGGCTCACCGCTATTTTAGGAGTATCTAGCCTCATCATTATTGCAGGCATGAGATGGTTTATGGCTTTCTTCGTGCCAGGGTTTTTAGATGGGTTTGAGCAAGTGACAGAATGGGGGCTTTCTGGCTTAGCTGATGGACGCACATGGAAGTGGATCGGAGCACAGATCATGAATCCAAGCGGGTCTGAGAAGTTTGACCTTACCGTAGAGTTGGGGCGCATAATGTTTTGTTACCTCCTCTGTATGGCGCTAGGTGCACAGCTGAGTGGAGTTCTGAATACTTGGAAAAGGTTCGCAATGGCGGCTTTCGCGCCTGTTCTCCTCAATGTGCTCTTTCTCTTGGGGTTCGTCTACATTTGGTTTAATAGCATCAGTGCAGGAGATTTGGAGGGGCAGAGACGCATCACAACCATCCTTTCTTGGTGTGTTTTCATAGCAGGCTGGGCGCAAATGGCTGCTCTCTTCTATGGCGTGAAACGTCAGGGCATTAGTATTCGCCCTATGCTCCCAAAGCTTACGCCCAAAATGGGGCACCTTTTTAAGCTTATGGTGCCTGGGATCGCGGCTGCTAGTGTGCAACAAATCAACCTTCTCGTAAGCACGCAAATCGCCTCTACGCAGGATCAAGCCATCACTTATATCTATAATGCCGACCGCCTGAACCAATTCCCGCTTGGTATGATCGGGATTGCTCTGGGGGTTTCGTTACTCCCCACTATTAGTCGTCAAGTAGGCGCAAAGGACTGGAAAGGTGCGAGTGAAAGTCTAGGCAACGGAGTGAAGATAGCACTGCTCTTAACCATTCCTGCTGCTGTTGCGCTAGCGGCGATTCCGTACCCTCTCGTGAAAGCGTTTTTCGGGTATGGTGCATATGATGAAGAAAGCGTGACCCAAACCGCGAATGTCTTAGCTGCCTTTTCCTTCGGGATGCCTGCTTATGTCTTGATTCGTGTGCTCCAACCGGGATTCTTTGCGCGGAAAGATACGAAGCGCCCCATGCAGTATGGCATCGTCATGGTGATCGCTAATATTGTGCTGAGCTTTATCCTATTCCCCACCTATAAACACGTGGGCTTAGGGATCGCCACGAGCATCGCTGGGTGGGTGAATGTCGTCCTTTTAATGTTCGGGCT
>CALLLS010000054.1 GCA_938008215.1 uncultured Verrucomicrobiales bacterium
CTCACAAGCAGACCAAGCGGCGTTATCAACATATGGCCAAACAAGGTCTTACATCGTTTCCTCAGGAACTACAGGCAAGCATGCAGGGATGCACGACATCGGCGTCTACACCAAGAATACCAGCAACCCCATCGATTATAAGACTTCGGATTTACAGCGGAAATTGGATGTGGAAATTAATACCGATAAGAACGGAAGATGGATTGAAATACAGCATAGGTTCTTAGGTGAAAAATTTGTAATTGGTGGGGTAGTGGGAGGCAATACTTTAGAAATAATACAGGTGGATGTCCCTAAGCACATGAGGAGTAAAGGGGCATCAAATCAATTATTTAGGAGACTGCTTGAAGAAGCAGGGCCAGGCGTTACCACGATTAAAGCCCATTTAGTAGATACTAACATAGAGGCTTATAATAAAGGTATAGCAAAAGGATTGAAGTCTACACAAGCTGCGGCACAAACTCCAGCGGCAAGGTCTTTAAGTACTCTCGGATTTACTCAGCATACCTATGAACCTTCTAGAACTCTTTTAACTTCGACCAGACCCACTCCTGTCGCTTTAACAGAGAAGGCGGATGTTAAGAGTATGAATAGCCCTTCAGCTGGTGATTCAGTGATGAAAGCCACTGGTAAAAGAGAAATTGATTTTGACGATATCCGAGTCGCAAGTCCTAGAGAAATACAAAATATAAGAAGAAAGCTCAAATCAATGGGAATGGGCCTAATGATGAATCAAGATGCTGATTTAGATAGTCTCTCGGATAGCGCATCTAAAGTGAGTGCAGTAATGAGTTTCTTTCCTAAAGGTGAAGGGCAATCATCTATGATATTAAGAAGTAAGCCTACTCTTTGGGTAATGTCGCATGAATACGCTCATGCGGTTCAATTCCATAAAATTGGGTATCAGAATTACGTGAAAATTGGTGAATACGCTAGAGAATTATACGTCCATAATTTTTTAAAGAAGAACCAAATGAAACTGGGGCTAGATAAATATGATATCGAAGATGATCTTTTAAGTCTCAACTTTTATCGGAAAGCGTATGGAGTTGATGTGAAAGCGGATAGAAGTCTTATTAGGAGTATGGAAGCTCTAGAAAAGAGCATTGAAAAAGGTAAGATTGATAAACTTGTCATTAAAGGCAAAAAGACAGAGTAGTTACAATAAGCAGCAGAAGTAATAGCTTTATAAATACTGAATTTAAACCTAATTTAGCATTTAATCACATTCCACATCCATCGGGCGTATCGTAGCTCTGATAAGAAAAGAAAAACTGATGCCATATTTAGGATCGGCGGTTCAGCTTTAAAGATGTTGATCTTTACAAATGTCGCTACGGAAGACAAATCTTCATCCATTCCCCAACAAGAAAGAGTGAGCCTGTAACAAGCCGGAGGGAGGACTCCTCCGCACCTTCAAGGCAGGTAAGCTCAGTTACTTTCATCTTAGAATCGCACTCACGGACTACTTTTATGAGCTTTTCCGCTGTTTCTGCTCTATTGCTATCAAACTCATATACCTGCACTGACTCACAGATGGGCAAGACTTCTTTGATAACACCTGAGATATTTTTATCTTTTGCGGCACCAAAGATGAGGTGTGCTTTCCGGTCACCATAGTGGCTTTTCCATTGCGCGACTAATGCCTGTGCGGCGTGCACGTTATGACAGCAATCCAGCACTGTTTCATTCTCTGCCTTAACAATTTGAAAGCGCCCTGGCCATGAAACCGATTTCAGCCCTTGGGTAACACACTCATAGCGCATATCTAAACCCAGCTTATGGAGTGCCTCTAAAGCTAGGGATGCGTTCCACCTTTGATGCTTACCATGCAGACCTACTTCATACCCCGCTAAAGGCTCTTTAATAAAGCTTAGTTCGCACCCTCTTTTATTAGCGATGACTTCCAGCGTTCTTTCCGTTTTTGGCTCTTGTGGGCTAGAAATACAAGGTTTTCCTTCCCTCATGATAGCACCTTTTTCTCCTGCAATTTCCTCTAAAGTATCTCCCAAGTATTGCTGATGATCCATCCCAATGGGTGTGATTACAGAAACATCATTAGGCACAGCGGAGGTGGCATCTAGCCTACCACCCATTCCTACCTCCAGAATGATAAGCTCACATTCTTGTTCTTTAAAATATCTCATCGCCACCGCTAGGCTGAGCTCAAAAAATGTAGGGGGAGTCTCCCAATCCCTTACTAATTCTCTTACCTCTTTCAAAAGAGTCGCCAGCATATGATCTGGGATATTCATCCCCGAAAGCCTTATTCTCTCATTAAACTCTACAAGATGAGGTGAAGTGAACAACCCTGTTTTAATCCCATGAGAGCGAGCTACGGAATCAATCATTGCGGACGTAGACCCCTTACCGTTCGTTCCTGCCACCTGTATAATCTTCGTGCTAGGTGGAGGATAGGCTAGGAAGTCTCCAAGGAGCTTACCGATATTCTCCAACCCAAGCTTAATACCAAAAAATTGTGTAGAATAGAGCCACTCTAGCTCATTCTTTAAAAGCTTTTCATGAGAGTTCATGATGTGCCAATACTATGGGAAATTTACTCCGAGCCTGAAGAAAAACTTAAGCAAGCGTGTAGCCTATGATCTTAGTAAGCTGCTCTCGCATATCCTTACGATGAATAATCTTATCCACTAGCCCATGCTCCAGCATAAACTCCGCTGTCTGGAATCCAGGAGGAAGGTCTTGATGCGTGGTCTCCTTTATGACACGCGGCCCAGCAAAGCCTATCATACACTTCGGCTCCGCTATATTAATATCCCCCACTGTTGCGAAAGAAGCACTTACTCCGCCCGTTGTAGGATGAGTGAGAAGTGAGATATAGGGCAGATTCGCCTCTGCATGCCTCGCAAGAGCGCCGCAGGTCTTAGCCATTTGCATCAGCGAAAGTAACCCCTCTTGCATACGCGCACCTGATGAAGCGGAGACAATGATAACCGCTCTATTCTCAGCGGTGGCGGCCTCAATGGCACGTGCGATTTTCTCTCCTACGACAGATCCCATAGATCCTGCGAAGTATTTGAAATCCATAACGGCAATGGTAGCGGGCTTACCGCCAATCTCTAGCCTCCCGCTCACTACGGCATCCTTTAACCCAGACTTTTTACGCTGAATCTCACTCTTCACCTCATATTCAGGGAAATCTAGTGGGTTACGCGATATCAGATCCGCATCCATCTCCTCGAATGTTCCTTCATCAGCGAGGCTTTCTATACGCTCGCGTGAGCCAATAAGAAAGTGATGCTCACACTTTTGGCACACTGAAAGGTTTTGCTTCAGGTCTAAGTTATGGATGAGCTCACTGCAGCTTGGGCACTTCACCCACTGGTCATCAGAGGTAAGATCTTTTTTCTTAGGTCCCCAAGGTAGCTTTGGTTTATTAAAAATTCCCATATGGTCGATTCTTACGCTCACGCTAAGCATACATCTAATCTACTTCAATAAAAAACAAGTCATGCAGGTTGCGATTGTTTAATTAATTAGAAATAAACCTCCGTTCTTCTTATTTGATTGCTTTTCGTTCAAATCATGATTCTATTGTCTAGTTTTTTTAAAAAGCTACTTAACCTCTTATGAAATTACTTATTTATTTTTTGCTCGCCCAATTAGCGTTTAGCGAGGAGCCAATGTCTTTAGAGAAGACAGCTTCAGAACCCGCTTCATGGAGTGGCTTATTTAAAATACCAGAACCAAGTAAGACAAAGCAACTTACTACTGTCGCGGAACGAGATGCATATTGGGCACAAACAGATGATGCTATGAGCATAGATGCATCAGTCAGACCATATGAGAATTTAGCATGGCCTGCTCCAGTTACAGAACCTATGACAGGAGCAGAAGCCCGAGCTGGATTAGATTTCGTGGGCTTGGTAATTCCCCCGCTTGGACCATTTGCAGATTTTAGTAGTGGCATATTAGCTGCTACTAATGGGCAATGGGTGGATGCTGCCATCTCTGCTGTCGCAATGGTGCCTGCCCTTGGAGATGCCATCGCTGGGGGGCTAAAAATTGGGCGCAAATTACCCGTAGCTAACCCTGGCGAAATAACTAACATCACTGAAGAAGTCACAGAATATTTCACGAAGAAGGGTAGTATAATTTGGGGCTCAAACGGTTACATGGACTCAAATGACATCCAAAATGTCTTAACTGAAATAAGAAAGACGAGTGACGAGAAAGTCAAAATCTTAAGTGGGGTGCACGGCACAAGAAGAGGTTACATTATGGAAGCCGAAGAGTATTTTGATGAAGATTTTGCTAAGTTCGCACATTTACCTGGAGTTGAGGTCATAGATATAATGACACTGAGTAATAAAGAAGTAAGAGACTTATTAGAAGCCCCAGGCATTAAAATTCCAGCGTTATGCAATAGTGAAAACTGCCTTTCTTATATTTATGAACAAGATGTATTTCCTTTTGGCGTAAAATAATCCTAATCATAAACGAGGCTTGACCTCCCTCTTCCCGCTACTTCATATATTTACATAATATGACAAAAGAAACGTCCGTAGAAATACTTTCCACTATGCTTGAGCAGCTTGGCTTTGAAGCAAGCATTAACTATGAGGAAGCTGAGCGTGGACCTTGTTTACAAATAGATTCCCCAGATAGCCGTTTCCTCATTGGTCAAAAGGGAGACCGACTTGACGACCTGCAATACCTTGTAAACCGTGTTCTCCAAGATAAAGAGCCAGATAGTGCGCGGGTGCGCGTGGACTGTGATCACTACCGTGAGCAAAGTGAGGCAAAGCTCCGTGATCAGGTACTAGAACTAGCAGAGGAAGTAAAAGCCTCTGGAGAACCTAAAAAGCTTCAACCGCTCAATGCTTATCATAGACGTCTCGTGCATAATTTCCTTGTAGACGTTGATGGCGTTAAGACAATTTCTCCTAGTGGAGATTCGCGCTTTAAGAAAATTACGATCGAGCTAGCGTAATCCGCTGATCAACACCTCAGCATTTATTGACATTGCCTGAGAAATAGAGCATCTCTACCTTTGTGCTTTACCTCGATAATGCCGCCACTACTGCTCCTGACCCTGGGGTGATTCAGGCAATGTCTCCGTATTTGGAGGAGTTCTGGCAGAACCCATCGAGTGGATACCGTGCGAGTAAGAAGGTGAAAAGCGCGATTGATGATGCACGTGAAAAGGTAGCAGAACTCATAGAAGCAAAACCTGAAGAGATCATTTTTACTAGTGGGGGAACAGAGTCCAATAACATGGCTCTTTTTTCGATCGCGCAGCACTTACCTGATGCTCATTTTGCGAGTTCTAGTATTGAGCATAGCGCTGTGCTAAAACCGCTCGAATTTCTCTCCACACAAGGGCGCTCTATTCATTACCTTACATCCACAGAAAAAGGTATAACAGACCTTACCTCTCTAGATCAAATTCTACCAAACTTCCTTAGCCTTATGTGGGTGAATAATGAGCTGGGGACGATACAGCCAATCCAAGAGGCCCTAAAGTGGGCACAGGAAAATAAAGTCCCTTTTCACTCGGACGCAGTGCAAGCTGTAGGGAAGATCCCTATCTCTGTAAAAGGTACGCCTGTAGATATGCTCTCCATTAGTTCCCATAAATTTAATGGTCCTAAAGGAATTGGTGCGCTTTATGTGAGAGAAGGCTTTCGGCTAGCTCCGCTTTTACATGGTGGAGGACAAGAAAGCGGTTGGCGCAGTGGCACCGAGAATGTCTCTGGAATCATCGGAATGGGAAAAGCTGCTGAGCTCGCAAAAAAGCGCCTAAATAATAGCTCATGTAGTAAAGCTCTTGGTGAAGTAAGAGACCATTTTGAAAGCTTAGTTGTTGAGAATGTCTCTGGTGCTACTGTTAATGGCGATCTTAACCATCGCCTACCCAATTTTTCCCACATCTCATTAGAAGGCTGTGAAGCTGCGGGACTCGTAATTCTATTAGATGAATACGGAGTGCAATGCTCCGCAGGTAGTGCCTGTATGACAGGAAAACAGGAGGCCTCTCACGTCCAAAAAGCGATGGGGTTCTCTGAGGAAAAAGCTAAAAGCTCTCTACGATTTTCTTTTTCTCATCTTCACACTAAGTCCGACGCTGAAATCGCTTTCCAAGCTGTTAAGAAAGCAGTTACCAAACTCCGTTCTGTGCAAGTGCGCGGCGTGGGCCCTGTCATCGTATATTCTCCTCCATCATGAGCTCTCTCCAAGCATACCTTACAGAAAAGATCGTCCAGCACCTCCCGTTCATGCCTGATACAGGGTGGATACTCGATGCCGCTGTTGATACGATCCTCGTTTTCGCCCTACTCATTATCACCTGGCTTGTTCACGTTTTTGGGCATCTCAATATTGCGCGCTTTCTCACCTCGCTCATAAAGAAATCGAATAGCCCTGCTGGAAAAGAGTTTATAAATAGTCGAATTATCAAACGGATGGCCAGGCTTATCCCTACACTTCTATTATGGAAATTAGTACCAGAGATAATCAGAAATGATCCTACTTCAAATTTTTCCGAGATTGTGCTCAGTATCCTACTCGCTATTGTCTCTCTTTCCGTTCTTTTTTCAGTCCTTAATATTACGAATAGGCTCTACCAAAAAAGTAAATCCTATAAGAAAAGACCCATTAACGGCATTATCGATACCGCCAAGATTTTATTATCTATTGGTGCCGGAATACTAATTCTCTCTGTTATTTTAGGGAAATCACCTGCCCTCATCTTTAGTGGTTTAGGCGCCATTACTGCAATTTTAATACTTGTTTTTAGAGACCCGATTCTGGGACTAGCGGCAGGACTTCAACTCTCTTCTCATGAGTTGATCGCTGTAGGTGACTGGATAGAAGTGCCTAAATATGGGGCTGATGGAGAAGTGCTAGAATTAGGGCTGACCACTGTAAAAGTTCAAAACTGGGACAAGACCATTACGATGATTCCAACGTATTCACTCATCTCTGAGAGCTTTAAAAATTGGAACGGAATGTCAGAAAGTGGCATCCGCCGTATCAAGCGCTCACTCAATATTGATGTGAATACAATTCGCTTTTTGGACGATGAAGAGATCGCCACCCTAAAAGAACACCCCCTCTTGAAAGATTACCTGACAGATAAAGAGCTTTGCATGGAAAAGAAAAATCCAGCTCATCCACAGAAAGAACGTCGCCTGAGTAATATTGGGACATACCGTGCCTACCTTACTGCTTATTTAGAGGCACACGTACTCATTTCAGATAAAGGGAAAAATTTCGTTCGGCAGCTACAGTCTACTCCTCATGGGCTCCCCATTGAAATCTACTGCTTCTCGAAAGATAATAATTGGATTAACTATGAGAACATACAAAGTGACCTCTTTGATCACTTTCTTTCTGTTCTACCCCTCTTTGATTTACGCCTCTTCCAAGAACCTACAGGGAATGATTTTCAAAAACTAAGAGTGTAGATTCATCTTTTTCTAACAGTCCTTATCAAAAGCACAAAAGCCAGATCTTTTGTATTTTACACTCTTTTTAAATATTTTTAAAAAAGAATTGCCTAATTATTTTTTTCGTACAAAGTGGAGTTTGTTATATATTAATTCTCTCCACATATGAAATTCACACAAATCATACTGCCTCTATTATTTACTGGAATACTTTCGGCGCAAACCATTTTCATCTTAGGAGATAATTACAGCTCCAATGGAGACGGCACTGTTACAGGTAATACTCCAGCAGCTGAAATAACAGGTCTATATAATCAAAATAGTAACCCGCCAGGAGCAACAGGAAACCCGTCATTTTTTAATGCTATAATGGTAGGTAGTGGTTATGGTGACAGTAATTTATGGCGAGCTGTAACCTCCTTTGATCTTGGAGGAATACCCGCAGCCCCAGCAGGATTTAGCTACGATGTCACAGACGTGACTCTTATCCTAGAGGTCAGTGGCGGAACTAATGATGGCAGGCCTGCTACACTCATCGACTTTTATGAAGGGTCTACTCCTACTGGATCTTTTTCCAATCCAGCTGTAGCGTCTAATACTTTTGACTCACCTAATGGTACTTTTGTCCCCATTTCCTTTGGAGCTACAGACTTAGATCTCAATTCTGCAACTGATTTTTCAGTTACACTGGATGCTCCTAATGCGGCGACAAACCCTGGGCAGAATTTCTACACCTTTGGCTCAGGATTAGGTCCAAATATTGGATTTGGAGGAACAAATGCTGTTGTGAAGGCTCCAGAACTACAAATTTCATATAATTTAGTTCCTATTCCAGAGCCTACGACCTTTTCTTTATTCCTCTTTTCAACATTAGGATTAATTACATTACGAAAGCGTAAATAGTATTATAACCTATAATTACTTCTAAATTGAAGTATGGTAGTAAAATAAGTCAGGTCCCCCCCTCGGACTTTATAAAGTTTTCATGGATTTTTTCATGTGTTGTAGGGATCCTGCTCTACGTCTATGCTTATCACGACGTCTTTACATACCGTCCCATATTATTCGATGACGGAAGTTACCTATCGAATGAAAAAAGTAGCATATTTAGCCTCCGTTATTGGACACGCCTCTTCTCAGAACCTGTTGTAAATCTATGGCATCCCCTTACAGTCTTAAGCCATGATATTTTATCGACTGCTCTACCAAAGATAGGAGGAATTCATCATATTGCGAATGCGCTGTTGCACTTGGCAAACGCATACTTACTTTTTCTTTTCTTAGGAAAAATAGAAGCGAATCGAGAGATCTCTCTTTCAGTATGCTTAACTTGGCTACTACACCCTGTCTTAGTTGAATCCGTCTCTTGGGTGTCAGGAAGGAAGGACATTCTTTGTCTTTTCTTCTGCCTAATCTGCCTGCTATCTTCTAACTACCCCAAACGTCGCGTCCTCTTTTTCAGCGCGGGCATTCTCGCCATGCTTTCAAAGCCCACGGCAGTAGTTTTACCACTGATAGTTATTTTACAAAGCTTTTGTGTTAGCAGAAAAAATCTATGGGATTGGAAATACTTAAGGAGCTCCGTCTGGAATAACCTGCCTCTAATTTTCGCCTCTATTGTAGTCACTGCCCTGACGCTCTATTTTCAATTAAATGGAGGGCAAGCAATAGGAGATGAAAGAACCTTTTATGAGCGCCTTACGAGTGCTAGTTGGGCTATTCTTAAGTCTATTAAACTATGGGTATATCCTCAGAAACTCCACGTTTGTTATGATAATCCAGCTGCCCTGAGCATCAGCTATCTACTCTTTTTAGCAACTCTCTTTCCTGTGCTTATTTACGGAATTGGGTCAAAGCGAGTGCCTCCATTAATACGACTTGGCTTAGGTCTCTTCTTCTTTTTTCTTTTCCCTACCCTTGGGCTTTTACGGGCAGGAAATAGCCTAGTAGCAGATAGATACCTGTATATTTCAGGGATTGGTCTCTCCATAATCATATTCTACTTCTTATTTAAAGTGCCAAAAATTATGTTTGGAGCTACATCACTTATAGTCTTTTTATTTAGTCAGCTCACTTGGGAACAACGGCAACATTGGAAAACCACTGAAACGCTCTTTCAAAGAGTGGTATCTATACAACCGGCGCATTCAGAAGCGCTTGCTCAATTAGGAGACTTAGAAAAACGAAAAGGTAACACTAAGGCAGCCAAAAAACTCCTGAACCGCTCTCTGCAAAGTTATCGTGAAAACCCTATCGCGCACCTACATTTGGGAGATTTCGCTCTCAGGGAACAGAGATATCAGAAAGCATACGAGCATTTTTTAATCGCGGTTCCTATGCGTCAAAATGAGGACTGGTTACATGAAACCCTTGCCAAACTAGCTTGGAACTTAGGAGATAAAGAAGCTGCTAAAGAACATTTAAAACAAGCCTTCCTTCATGCCTCTTCTCCAGAGAAAAAACAGCAGCTAAACCAAATTAAGGTCGATTTTGAAGTAACTCGTTAATGCCGTTAGCTCCCATTTTCATGGCTTGGTGCATATTCGGGTAACAAAAAGCACCTTGCCGCCCCACGCTTTTGAGATTGCTGAATTGAGCTAGATAGCTAGCGATAACCTGAAGGTGTTCCTCATATCCCTTCTTAAAAATTGGGTAGGCGTAACGTGAGCGGATAAGGTGTTTTTCTATGACATCTTCACGATAACATAAACCTTCAGCCTCTAATCCTTGTAATATATCTGGGAAGCAACCGTCCCCCCATTTCTCATCCCCTACCTCGCAGGTCATTTCCACTATAAGTGTAGTATGCCCTTCTGGAGTTACTTTTAATCCCGCATTTTTGGGCTCTCCGACCCGATGAAAAATTTGATCTCGGTAATAGGTATAGAGTGCATCCATACATCGCTCTTTCTTAACGAGTAAGGCATACACGACCATCGGCTTGTAATGAAGGGATCTTGCCGCTATTAATACTTCCTGAGGGGGAGGGGGAGAGAGGCTGAGAATAAGCTCGGTAATAGGAATGGTCGATAAATAATGATCTTCCGCAGTTCCTACTTGAACATCGCCCATTTTTACTTCCTGGATTACCCCATGCTTATGAATAACCGCACTCACAGGTGCACCTGTAATCAGATTGCCGCCTTGCTTTCTTATTTTTTCACTTAGACAACGGGGAAGTGCTTCTGCCCCTGATTTTGAATAGTGAAGGGTTTCAAAGCGTAATGCCCCTTCCACGGAATCATTAGGGCTCGGAATTTTCAGCCAGCTCAAAAAGTTTTTAATCACATCTACAGCTGAGAGGCGCGGCATTTTACGACGCACAAACTCAGCAGACAGTTCACTAGGATGCATTCCCCAATATCGATGAGTGAATTCCTCAAAGAAAAACTTATAGAGAGGTATACCATAGAGTTCTTTAAGGGCAGATTCAGCATCGTCTACTTGGGTAACCATCTTTAACCTCCCTTGGATATCAGCAATAAGAAGCCCTGTAATACACGAAACTAACTCCATAGGGGGAAGCCCTCGCAGAATATCTCGTCCCCGTAAGGGGTATTGGTACTGCTTTCCTAGCCATTTGATTTGGGCTTTAAGTGGCACTTCTATCCTTTCTTGCCCCATTGCATCAGAGCAAGCGTCATAGACTTCTTGGTCAAAGGCATGAAGCATATGGACACCTAAATCATACCAATTATCTTTTCTTAGGTGTCCAGCGGCCAGACCACCTGCTTGCTTTTCTTTTTCTAAAACTGTGACTCGCGCTTCCTTTTTCTGTGCTTCTAGAGCGGCGAATAGTCCACATACGCCACCACCTAAAATGTAGAAATGTGGAGAGTCTTTATTCTCAGACATGGGAATTAAGTGAGCGTTGCTCTTTCCAATACCCGAAAATCTTAGAGTCAGAAATGAGAACATCCTCCCACCTTATGGGAGTATGAGGCGGAATAGTATTTTTAAGCTTTACCCCATGCTCTAGTAAAGTGATTGGAACAAGCTCAGAGTCATATGGTGCCGCTATCCCGTAACACTCTTGTGAGCCAATCGCGTGTGAGATTTTATCTCCCTCTATTAACTTACACTTCGCGTATGCATAGACCTCACAACGTGTTTGATGAAATGAAAGCAGTGGATGCCCCTCAATCGCCCTTTTAATGGCTTTCGGCGTTTCTAAATGGCAGAGGTGGTATGGGCGATAAAGGAGGTAGTAAGGACCACTACCGAGTTTATAGTAGTTTAAGTAAAACGCCTGTTCAGGAGGGAGATTTTTTTGCGGTTTTACAACGAGATAGACTCCTCCTCCTGGCTCAGCCCCAAGGAGGTATTCGATTCTTGGAATACCCTTATACGATTCAAAATCAAATTTTTCTAGCGCTTCCTGCACATAAGATGCTCTCGGACCAGTCATTCCGCCTTCCGGAGGAATAAATCCATAAGCGTTAGCCAGGAGAGCCATCTCAATGTGAAGCTTCGTCCCATCGGTGTAAGCGCAGCACTGGGTTGCAGAAAGATTACGTTTTTTAGCCTCAAACTCAATGGACTGAGGGGTAGCGGACTGATCTAGGAAGCCTTTAATGTTTCCAGCTTGGACGATATCAAAAGCCATCGCTCGGGCTTCTTCTATCATTACCGCTAGCACCCCGTGTTGGTCTCCAGCATCAGACGTTACACACACACCTTTTTCTTTAGCCTTATGTTCCAGTAAGGGACGCAAAGCTAAATCCACTTCCGCGTTCATAAGGACTAGATGCACGCCCTTCTCAATGGCTGCCAGACAATATTCTGCGGCCGCACCGATGGAGTTGGTCGCCTCTACTAATACATCGATAGGGTAATCATTGAGCATGGAGAAAAAATCATCCCCTGCCTCTCCTTCACCAGCGACTTGAATTGCTTTTTCAGCCGCTTCCTTTTTACTATCTGAGACCCAAGAAAGCTTCATTTCTGGAGTCGAGGAGACTTGAAAAGCTATCGCTGTACCCATAGCGCCAGCGCCTACAATTCCCACTTTTATTTCAGTGCAACGTTCTTTTCCCATAGGATTAAAAATATTGGTCATACCAGAGTTGAAAGATCAAGAGCGCAGCCAGTTTTTTAAGAGGAAGGAAGCTCTTTTCTTGTTTTAATTTCTCCACCTCGGATGAAGAGATCCATCCGTGTTGCGAAAGAGCCTGTGGGGTTAATATATCATGACTCATTTCCACGAGCTTTTTCCTCCAAAGCTCTTGCTCAAGAGGTAAATAAAAAGGCATTTTCGGTCTTCTAGCATTTTCACGTGAGAGCTTTCTCTCTGCTAGCTTTCGCCAAATCCATTTATCATGTTTATTCCTGATTTTCCAGTGAGCAGGGAGAGAGAAAGCTAGCTTAATCAGTTCAGGATTAAGAAAAGGGCAACGGTATTCTAGGCTATGTGCCATGCTGTTTTTATCCTGCCGAATCAGCGCCCAGTCCTGTAACCATGAATCATATTGCCTCGCTAAGAGCTGATTCACAGACCATTGTTCCGACATCGTATATTCCTCAGAAAAATGGGGAGGGGCTCCTGAACTTATAACATCTGTTAGCTCTGAAGGCTCATAGAGAAACCGTAAGTAATCTGCCTGCCCATCTTTAGAAAGTGAATCGAAATCTCTTAGATATTTTATCACGCGCTGTTTCCCCTCCTCTCCCAATGAAGCAGGAAAATTCGTGAGTCGATTGATTAGTGCATCCGGGGCAGTTTTCAAAAACTGCGATGCTCCCCACCGCCCAGCCTTCCCTAGTTTGTGGGCCTTCAAATACGCTTGGTGAAAAGAATACCCGCCAAAGTGTTCATCGATGCCTTCTGCTCCATAGGCAACTTTTGCTCCCAAACTCTTAGCACCTTTAGCGAGGGCATCAAAAGCAATAATCAAGGCGTCTCCCACTGGTCTCTCCATTTGAGAAATGACCCTCGGGAGCTCTTCTAGTGCCTCACATCCAAGATGAATATTATGATGCTCTATTCCTAACGACTTCGCAAAGGATTCTGCCGCAAACGTCTCGTCCTGATGTGTCTGAAACCCAATTGCTAATGATGATACGCCTGCGCCCAGCTCACTCATATATTGTGCGAGCAATGAGGAATCGACCCCTGAAGAAAGATAGAGGACGCTTTTCCAGTCATTCTGTAAGGTCTGAGATACCGATGCCCGTGTGACCTGATCTAACCTATCAAGCGTCTCCGCTAAAGGCAGTGATTCAGAAGTCGTATGAGGCGTCCAATATTTCTGCATGCTAAGCTCACCAGTTTGCGTGACCTTCATCCAATGAGCTGCTGGTAACACCTCTACTTCATTAAAGAGCGAAGCTGGTTCAGAAACATAGCGATTTATGAGGTAAGGTGCTAATTGCGCATGGTTCGGGCTAAGTGCAATCCCAGCTTCTTTAAGAGCTTTAATCTCTGAGGAAAAAGCAAATAAATCACCACTCCTCGTGTAATACAACGGCTTTTGCCCACAATGGTCTCTGGCTAAAATAAGCTCGCAAGTTTGGGCATTATAAATAGCGATGGAAAACATCCCATTAAGTTTATTAAACATCTCAGACTGCCATTCTTGCCATGCCGCAGGTAAGATCTCGCCATCGCAATTTGTTTGAAATCGGTAACCCTTTTCTTCAAGCTCTTTTCTTAATGTGCGCCAATTGTAAATCTCCCCATTAAAGATAGCTTGAATGACTCCGTCTTTACTAAAAAATGGCTGTACTCCACCTAATTGATCAACAATAGCTAACCGGCTCATCCCCATCGCAAAGTTACCAGAATAGTAATCACTTCTCCCATCAGGGCCTCGGTGGGATAAATTACTTAGCATTTTTCTTAATGCCTTTTCTGGGAGGTTTATTCCACCAACTATTCCACACATACCACCATGCTATTCCTGACCATATATAAGGCGATCTTTTTAAAAAAACTGCTCCTTAACAAGTTTTATCCTTTAGTCTGATAAAGTCCACGGTTGCCTTGTTACCTAACTTTTTTGATAAAGAGTCCTTGCTGAAATTTACTCAGCAGATATTAAAATAAAAATGAATTTCGACACTAAACAGCTTAATTTACCTCTAGAGAGCTTAAACTCTAAGCCTAAAGAGCTCTTATATTTATTTCGCGCATTAGGTCCTGGTATTAGAGATCAATTGCCAGACAACTTAGACCTAATAGGATACCCTAAAGTATTTTTACATGGTAATCCTCACTTAGAGAATTTTAGGCAAACAGTCGGAGGAGTAGGTCTATTAGATTTTGATCGCTCTAGAAGAGGTCCTTATGTGTGGGATGCCATACGCTTTTTAGGTTCGCTGATGATATTTTCTGATACTTCAGAGAATAAGGAGCTTTATAAAAAAGCGGTAGAATCCTTCTCTCTCGGCTACGAGCGTTCTGGGATGAATACTTCTGTAAGGCACGCACTGCCCTCTCTGTTCACTAGGATCACACCACAAAAAGGTAAGACTCTAGTCACAAATTATGCCGACGCTCGATATAAATGGTTAAAAAAGCTTAAGAAGAACCAGCTAAAAGGTAAGAAATATAAAAAGGCGTTAGAAATGCTAGACCTATTTTTATTAAACCGTAGCGAGGAATTTTTACTAGAGCAGTATTATGTTCATTCCGTTGGGGAATCTGTAGGAAGCTTTGGCAAAAAGCACATTTTATTTTGGATGAAAGATAAGTCTAAAAAGCGTCAACCCTTACTTATAGACCTTAAAGAAACTTACTATGAACCTGATGACCTTTGGTTCAGTAATCCATTTCATCATAGCGGACAACGCATGGTAGAATCTGGAATGCTCTATGGATCTTCTTTAGAACAACGTGTCGGATATTTCACCTATGAAAAGAACGATTATTGGGGACGTGAAATACCAGCCTATAGTTTAAAAGTTCCTTTCCTCTTAAATAAAACGAATCAAGAGGATTTAGCCTTTGTTGTGGGGTCTCAACTGGGGAGAGCCCACGCGCTAAGCCTAGAAGAGCAATTTAAGCCTGAAGACCTTATTTCTCACTGGTCTGAAAATAAAAAAGACGCGATTCAGCTCATCGAGGATATACACGCCTCTCTTTTAAAGCTTCATAAGAAAGCTTATCCAGCGACCTGACATTACTGAGTGGGTATGATTACTACGCTGATAACCGTTTTTGTAGGAACCTTCGTCTCTACAATGACTGGTTTAGCAGGTGGTATTCTTATTTTTGCTGTCCTTTCTTTACTATACCCTTTGCATGAAGCAGTCGCGCTTCACGCGGCCATACAGCTGTTCTCTAACATTTGTCGCCTAGGGTTCTTCTACTCCTATATAAAATGGGAGACTGTAGGCTATTATTCAATGTTGCTTATCCCTGGCTGTCTTCTGGGTGCAGTTTGTCTAGACGTGTTTGATGAAAGACTATTGAAATTATTTTTATCCTTATTTCTCATTTACTTAGTCATTTTTAAGCTAGGAAAAGGTAATAGCACAAAAGAAGAAAAGAAGGGTAGCAAGGGGCTTATTGCGCTTGGTTTTGCCTCTGGGTGGCTAGGAATGTTAATAGGTGCAACGGGGCCTTTTATTTCACCATTTCTTATCAAAAAGGGCGAGGATAAGAGTTATTTCATCGGGACTAAGGCTATGTGCCAAGCTGTGATGCAAGCGGTAAAATTATGCATCCTGTCCTCTATAGGTAACGTTACATTTGCTAGCTTCTCAGGAGTTCTTCCTGCAAGTCTAGGCTGTGTCATACTAGGTACACTTGTAGGTAAAAAGTGCTTACCTTTCTTAAACGAAAAGTATTTTTTAATTATTGTTAAAGGTATTCTCCTCTGTGTCGCCATCAGGCTAATGGTTTCTTAAATATTTAAGTGGGTATTACCTCCCTTACTCTGCTCTTCTAATTCGCTTTCAGGTATCGATGCTTTTGCTTACGTCTCATCAAAGGTTCTTCCACATATTTCCATGAGAAATGCGTCATGAAATAAAGAATGACGGAAGCCAGAATAATTCGTAGAATGAAAAAAGGGTCTGGCTCCGCCTCAGTAGGGAAGAGGAAAAAGAAGGTTTTACCAAGCAAGAGAAAGGCGAGGTTATGATAGAGGTAATAGCCATAACTACGCTTCCCTACATATTGTATCACAGGATGCTCTAAAACCACCTTGCCTAGCCCCCCGATCCCCTTTGTACAAAGAGCAACGAGACAAGTAGAAAATGTTGCCAACACTGTTTGCTGCCAAATAAAAACTTTACCAGCGTTTTCGAAGATTAAGAGATGATAGCGCATTAGAATAAACAGCATTAATGAACATACCAAAACTGTCCAAAGGATAAGCTTCCTCGGCAATTTTCCTTTCTCATGAAAGTAAGCAAGTAGTGCCCCAAAGCACAAATGATCTGTTAGAAACCACGGGAGTTTATCGTGCTTCGGGCCAGTAAAAAGAGGATTGTCAAAGTAAGTCATGAAACGTGATAATGGCGAAAGCCCTGCAATAATAATGAAGACATACGGAAGAAATCTATTAGGCACTAGAAGAACGATAAAAGGCAAAATGGCGTAGAATTGCTGATCTACTGCGAGTGTCCAAAATTGATCTGCACCACCTGCCCATTTTCCCATGAGGGCGAAGTGAATGTTAGTAGAGTTCGTCACATACCAAATAAAGTTTTGTAATACGTCTGGCGTCAGCAATATCACATAGAGCAGTAAAGCAAGGTAGTAGCCAGGGAGAAGCCTTAACACTCTTCTTATTGTAAAGGTTTTCAATAGGATTGAAAAGGAGCTCTGCCCCAGAGCTATCTTCTCTTTTCCCCTAAGTAAGATGCGAGTTATAAGATAACCACTTAGGGCAAAAAAGACGAAAGCTCCAATCTCAAAGGGAAACTCAATCTTTATGTAATGAACCGTCCAATGGTGGATGACAATACTCAGCAGGCAGATAGCACGTAACCCATCTAGCTGAGGTAACTGAGCAAAGGAGACTCTCTCTTTCTGTGTTGAAGTCGCCATAGACCAATTTAAAAGCGACTACTCCGAGGTATTAGCTAGTGCTCTGATCGTCAGATTAATCAAGGCGTTCGGTTCACCGATTGATTGAATCTCTCCCTTCTTACTTAATACAAATATGGTTGGCGTTTGGCTGATTCGGTATTGCTGAGTAATGCTCTGGTCTTCATCAAATGCATTCTGCCATGTGATTTTTTTCTCGGCTAGAAGCTCTCGTAATGTAGCTGAGTCTCCCGTGTAAACACTTACCATTTCACCACCCAGATCATTTAAAAGCTTATTCAGATCGTCTAAAAATGGCAAAAGGGTATCTATACGATCTTTATATGACCAAAAAACAAGTGCTGCTACTTTACCTGTATCACTATTCCATGAAACAGCTTTCCCGCCCAAATCTAGACCTGAGAAACTAGGTGCAACACGCCCTTTCGTAAGATGTAATATAACATACACTTGATCATTGATGATGTCAGTCACCTTGCGTCCCTCCACGAGAGTATCAGAAGGCAAGAGTTGAATCGCTTTCTTTAAATGTTCCAGACACTTAGCTAAAAGCTCTGGCTCATCCCCAAGAGTAGAAAGAGCCATACTAATCGCCAGAGCACTTAATCCTCTATCCTCTTTATTGGGAGACTTTTCTGCCACCTTTTCTAAAAAACCCATATCTTGCGGACTAAAGCTTTGTGCCATAGCAACACATAATTGCCCTGCCCCAGGGTATTTATAATGATATCTATTTAGGCTGCTCCGAATCACCTTTCCAGGACTGGTCTCGTTCTCTTCTAATAAGAAGACAGGGTCGTTCTTATAAAGCCATGCAATACTCCTCATCGCTACGGGCTCATTTATCTCAGCACTTATTTCTCGTGATACTATCTGTGATACCTTTCTCGAGTCTGGCTTCTCCTTAATAAGACGCTCACGGAGTTCCCCCTCATCTGTGGCGATTACGCTTCTCTCCCAACGTTCAGCACGCTCTTCATAGTCCTCTATCGCCCTATCTGCCACAGCTATATCCGCCGAGCAAAAGGTCATGAACAAGTAGAAAAATAGAAGGCATTTCATAGGAAATAGAGGTAACACTTGATTCTTCAGTATTAAAACAAAAAAGGCGGTCATTAAACCGCCCTTATTTGAGGTCTAATATAGTAGAACCCTTCAACTCGTCACGCGCATCGGCATAAGAACGTAAAGGAAGTCCGTTCCTGTTCTAATTACTCCAGGACTCATTTCATCAATGAGGTCTAAATTGATTGTCGTAGAGTCAATGTTTCTCAGTGGAGCCATAAGGAATTCGGGATTGAAGGCGATTGCAAATTCATTGCCTGAGTAATCGATAGGGATGGATTCACTCGCCTCTCCTACATCCGGAGTGTTAGCCGATAATGCTATTTCACCTTTCCTAAATTCCAGCTTAATTGAATTAGACTTATCTGAAGCAAGAAGAGAAACCCTCTTAGTCGTATCTAGGAGAACCGTCCGATCTATTTCTAAACGCTCTTGGGCTGGACCAGGGATCACTTGCTTATAATTAGGGTAACTCCCATCAATTAGCTTACTGATAATCACTTTACTACCTATCTCAAAGCATACTTGGTTATCTTTCAACTTTAGAAGAACATTCCCTTCACTGTTAAGCTGTCTTTGTAGTTCTGAAACAGCCTTTGTAGGCACGATAATGTCGCCATCCTGTGCTTCAGGATATTCTAGATCATGCTCTACAAGACCAAGCCTACGACCGTCTGTAGCCACTAGTGTCAGCTTTTGGTCATGGAAGGACATGAAAATACCGTTTAATACGTAACGAGTCTCATCATTAGATATAGCATAAGATGTTTTCTTAATCGCTACTTTGAGATCCTCTTGAGGAAGCTTGAATACCTTGGAATCATCAAAGGTTGGAAGTGACGGAAACTCGGTATCAGGTAGTCCCATGATTTTGAAGAATGAAGGGCCACATGTGATCGTTGCAACATTTTTACTGTCTACCGCTATTTGAACTTCTGATGCTGGTAACACTCCGATGATCTGCGCTAGGCGTTTGACTGGAAGTGTTGTGCGCCCTTCCGCTTCTACTTCAGCAGAAGTTTCTCCGCTGACTCCCACATCTAAATCCGTGGTGGTCATTCTGATTTTACCTTTAGTTGCCTCAATAAGAACGTTTGATAAAATCGGCAATGTCGTCCTATTTCCAACTACATGGATAACATCTTGGAGTGCTTCTTGGAGTGCTTCTCTTGGTATTTTAAACTTCATAATATCTGTCCTCTTCTATTAATAAATCTTGATCTCAAAAATACCATTGGCAAGCATTTAGCATAGATTAAATAGACATTAATTACCTTACGATTTTATATTTTATATTTATATCGCAAAGAGTGTGGAGAAGGCGTCTTTTTTTAAAAAAACTAACTAAGCTTCGCGAACGACATCTAAAAATAAAAGAAAGATATCTCAACGCTGATTTCTTTTCTCCTGCTCTAAATCTCCTTCAAGAGCCTTTAACACAATTCTTAATGCTCCGCCAGAAATCCAAACCTCCCAGATGAGACCAATAAGGGACAAAGACATAACTCCCAGCGCTCCTACAAAAAGGCCGCACGCAACTTCTTCCAAACCACATAGTTGAATTAATATAGCTAAAATGGAGAGGAGGAGGGAAACCGCGCCTAAAAACTGCATAGACCTTATAAGAACAAGACGTCTTCTGAGGTTAGAGATTTGCGCAATCAGTAAATCATCATGATTTCCTACCCAATCACTATGAAGCTTTCTGATGAGTGCAGAAAGATGTAAAAAGCGGTTCGTGTAAGAAAGAAAAAGTAAACTGACCGCTGGGAAAAGGAGCGCGTATGTCGAAACAGGGAGTTCCATAACGGTCTCTTATCATATCCTTTCTCAGAAGCTAGAAGTAGTTCAAGGAAGAGCGGCTGCAATATCAACGCCCTCTTATACCAATGAGGAAAAGTATTTGGTAATATTTTCGAGTGGGTTTTACAAGGCGTAACGAAGGCGCGGTGCGTGCACCGCAACTGAGTAACTACGCCGTAAATGGCTAAAGGACACCGAAACTTTCTCTCTTGAATGCGAAGCCAAATATCAAAAATAATTTTATTCCAAATATTACCAGATAATTTTTAGAGTTGGTATTAGTCCACATGCATAATCGCTTCTACCATTCGAATTGCCTCGTAATTCTCTTTTATGGCATGGACGCGGTGAAGCATTGCACCTTGCTTTCTACAATATGCGGTAAGTGCTACCGTAGACCATTCTCGGTCATCAATGGCATCTGACTCTAGCAACTTCCCGATAAATGACTTTCTAGAGAGCCCGATTAATAGCGGTCTTTGCTCCACCTGAAGTTGAGTTAAATTGCTTAAAATATCGGTATTGTTTTTTACCGTTTTTCCGAAGCCGATTCCGGGATCAAAACAAATTCGATGGTCTGGGATTCCCGCCAGAGTTAACATCTCATACTGTTGTTGGAAAAAATGCTTAATCTCTCCATTAACGTCATTATATGAGGGGCTTTCCTGCATTGTACGTGGTGTTCCTTTCATATGCATCACCACCACACCTACTTCACCATCTCGGCAAACGAGCACCATTTCAGGATCCTTTAGCCCTGTAACGTCATTGACAATG
>CALLLS010000055.1 GCA_938008215.1 uncultured Verrucomicrobiales bacterium
ATCAACCGCGAGGGAGGAATCGCAGGAATGATCGCGGGTATCGCCTTCACCTTAGGATACATTATCTTCTTCCAATTCATGGGGGGAACACCTGAGCAATACCTCTTTGGAATCTCTCCGGAAGGAATTGGGTGCATCGGGATGCTCATTAACTTCGCTGTCACAGGCATCGTCTCCGCATTGACCCCAGCACCACCCCAAGAGATTCAAGATATGGTCGAAGAGATTCGCCTTCCTCATGGCGCAGGCGAGGCAAGTGAGCATTAGGAAAAGTGCTTCTACCTTCTCAGAGCATTCCAAAATTCCTCTGATTCCTCATTATCAGGAAGGACTTCAATGATCATCGGATTTGGATTTTCTTCCTGTGCGTCTAGGTCTTCTGGAGATTTCACACTGAGATAATCCCAGCCCCACATTTCAGCGTAAGAAGAGAATCTCGTTTGATGGGCCTGCGTAAAATGACTAGTCTCTAAATCTGAGAGAGACTTTAAGCGTGGGAGATGAGTGAATATACATCCTCCTCCATTATTGATGATGACGAGCCGCCTGCCAGGTAACTCTAATTGTGGACTCATAATGAGAGCGTTCATATCATACAGAGCAGTGAGATCTCCGATCACGCACCATGCTTCTTCAACCTCGCGAGTAGCGCCGAACCATGTAGATATTTGCCCATCGATGCCGTTAGCACCCCGGTTTGCCCAAATTTCAGAAACGGGAAGCTCTCTTTGGGCGAAGAGAGACCACTCACGAATGGGGAGGCTATTCCCAAGGTATAGTGACTCAGCGGTGGCGGTATGAAGGGAAAGAGCTCTGACAAGAGCTGGCTCCGACGATGGGTAGGCTTCTAAAAGCTCATCGATGATATTCCTTCTTCCTTGTTCAGCGACGAGGAGGTCTAGAGCGTCTCCTATTTCTGGCTGTTCTCCAATCCCTGTAATGATGCGTCCTACATCCCCAGTAATGACCTCGGATGTTCTGGCAAGCCCAGAGTAGCCTGAGTTCGTTACGGAAAGGACATCTACTTCAGTGTGTTTTTCTAGATCTCTCCAGAATCGTCCGTGGGGGACTTCTCCGAGCCTCAGAATCTTCCCAGGCAAGTTTTGAGTTAAGGCTTGGTCTGGATCTAAGAGGAGCTGTTTGGGTAAGACCTCTCTAAGCCCTGAGTGCGGATCTGCTACTACTGGGACTTTCAGTTGCTCCAGTAAGTGGAAGACTGGCTCTCTTTCGTGTGGGCGAAGTCCCCCCAGCATAACGGCAACGCCTTCAAAGGAACGCTCTCGTAAAAATTCGACGATTTTTGCTCCATCGAAGGAGACTTTCTTTGCCTTAAATTGCCCGATTTCTTCCAAGGAAAGAGCCTGAATGTTCTCCGCGATAAACTCTTCTTCTAATGGTATATTAATATGTAATGGCTTAATTCCGTCCCAATCCTCAAAGGGGGAGTTTGGCGAAGTATAATCTTGCCCAAAAGAGGCGTAATCTCCGAAAAGGTTAGTCTGCACGATGGCTTGCGGAGCACCAGATTTACGGAAAACGGCAGGGCGATCCGCGCTAAGAATGACAAGGGGGCGACCTTGATAATGTGCTTCAATAACAGCGGGGAGGCACTCCGCTACCGCGGTTCCAGATGTAGTGACAACAGCGCAAGGCTCATTAAATGCCATGGTGCGTCCGAGTGCAAAGAAAGCCGCGCCACGTTCATCAGGATGGTAATAGATCTCTAGTCCTTCAGTTCTCTCTAGCGCGAGAACGAGTGGCGCGTTTCTCGCTCCTGGACAAAGCACAAAGTTTGTAATGCCCGCTCTGAGGCACTCTATTAATACTTGGTCTGCATTACTCACTAGACGGGTTTATATGCGTGATTATAAAAAGGTCAAAGGGAATAGCGTTGAGCTAGATTAGGCGGCACCTTTGGTAAGAGTGACGATGCATTCTAGGTGGCGTGTCTGCGGAAAAAGGTCTACGGGCTGCACATCTACAATCTCATATCCTGCATTATCGAAGAGCTTAAGGTCCCGAGCTTGCGTAGCAGGATTACATGAGATGTAGACGACTCTCGTGGGCGAGAAAGAGAAAAGTTGGTTGAGAAACTCTTCATTGCACCCTTTTCTAGGCGGATCAATCAAGACAGTCGTTTCTGTGGAGGGGTAAGTAATGTCTTTAAAGATCTCCTCCGCCGAAGCGTTCAGGATTTTAACGTTCTTAATATCGTTAGCTTCTGCATTATAGCGTGCCCAGTCCGCACCAGATTCAGAGACTTCAACCATGGAGACTTCTTTAAAGTGCGAGGCGAGGGAAAGTCCAAAGAGTCCAGATCCACAGTAGGCATCTATCAGGTAATTAGCCCCATTCATCGCTTGTTTTGAGGCATACCCTACGAAGTCTTCTAAGATATAGGGATTGTTTTGGAAGAAGTCTCCCGCGAGGAAGTGAAAGGTAAGGTCTCCCACTTGCTCAGACATCACATCTCTGGGGTTTTCAAAAACCTGTTCTTTATTTGCGCGAAAAAGAAGAGTGGCACCTTTTTTATACATGTTTGCTCTCTGCCTCGTTGCTTCACGAACGGCAGGTAGCACGTCATTAATTTGGTCTAAGGCAATGTGGCAGTGGTCGACATCTACCAAGGCTTGGCGTGTCCCTTTCCGAAGAAAACCGATGTCACCGATCTGCCCCGACTTCGGTTTTTGAAAATGAGGTGTGATCTTAGAGCGGTAGTTCCACTCTACAGGGGAGGGGAGAGGCTCATTGACGGGATGAGATACGCCTACGAGATGTTCCAGTAGTTCAGATACTTGGTTTCTTTTCCATTTCAGTTGCTCCGCATAATTGAAGTGTTGATATTGGCATCCACCACATTCACCAAAAAGTCTGCACTTAGGCTCTACACGGTTTGGAGATGGCTCGATGATACGTATTAAATCTGCATGAGAGCAGTTCGCATCATTCCTCCAGATGCGGACAGTCACTTTTTCGTCAGGTAAGGTGAATGGGACAAAGATGACCCATTCTTGCGTTTCTCCAGCGTCGTCTTTTATAGGGATACGTCCTAGCCCATCGCCTAAGTTAGTAAGAGAGGTGATGCGTAATTCCACTTCCTCATGATATTGAAAAGGAAAGGGCTTAAATTTTTTAGAAGGTCTGGGCATGGCTAATCTGTCGCTCGTATCGTAGTGCTTTCTTGCACAGAGTCATCGATTGTTTTGGTGAAACTAGGGCTGCTTTCTATCTCCTTTTGTGAAGGAAGATCATTCACTAGATCAGGGGTGCGAAATTTAAACTTGCGCTCAGGAAGCGCAATTGCGCTAGGAGCTACTGTTTCTTCTTCTTTGATAATGATTTTATTTTTATAATTTGGAGGAGTTTCCTTTTGAATGATCACCGATTGGGGCTCTGTCATTAGTATTCCTCCAGCATCTACTGTCTCAGTAAGCGGTGAGCAAGAAGCGAGAAAAAGTAGGAATAGAAATATAAGGGAGACTGGAAACTTCATCTTTCTTTAAATGAAAAACTAGGGAGAGGATTTAGAATAGTAAATGAATTTTGTGTGTGGTTTTAAGCACCCTGCGATTTCAATGATTTTTTATATGAGCTAGCAAGTGACGTGGAGGTTTCTGTGATATGATGGTCAGCATTCGCAATGAGTTCAGGAAGAGGAAGCCCGTTATCTGCAACTGCGGCAGTGAGGTCAAAATAAGGAGTCCAATCTACGCTCTTTTCGATCAGACCAGCTAATGCCAAACATGGTTTATTGTGCTTTCGTGCTAACTTAGCTACCCCGATCGGTCCCTTGCCGGAAAGGCTTTGTGCGTCTAGACCGCCTTCGCCCGTAATCACTAGGTCTGCATGTGAAATAGCTTCTTCAAGAGCAATCGCTTCCGCCACCAAGTCAAAGCCCGAAACCAGTTTCGCACCCGTAAATGCCATCATGCCAAAACCTAGTCCGCCTGCGGCGCCAGCACCTGGTGAATTCATGAGTTCTGTTGAGGGAGTAAAATGAGCGAGTTGCATTATTAGGGTGTCTAATTCTTCTATAATCTGCGGAGTCGCGCCTTTTTGCGGGCCGAATATAGCCGCCGCGCCGTTTGCTCCACAAAGTGGGTTGTCGACATCACAGGCTACCGTAATAGAGGGCAGGGGAACGCGCTTTGATAAATCTATACCTGTAACATTCTTTAGACTTTGCGGACATAGCCGATCTGTGACTCCTTGGAAGGTGACTCCTAAAGCCTCAGCCATACCTACACCCATATCATTAGTGGCACTACCTCCGAGTCCGACATAAAGATGCTCCACACCTTCTGTTTCTACTGCCGCTTTAATGAGCTGCCCTGTCCCATAGGTGGATGCCTGCATGATATCTTTTTCATTTTCTGACATACGCCAGAGTCCAGAAGCGGCGGACATTTCTATTACGCCGGCTTTTTTGTCTCCTTGCCATGGGATTAAGCCCCATTCCGCTTCTACATCTCGACCTAAGGCATCTTCTACTAATGCGCTTTTTATTTCCCCACCCATGCATTCTACAAGAGTAGTCGTAAATCCTTCCCCTCCATCAGCGATCGGCTTCTTAATGAACTCAGCATTCGGGAATGACTTCTGAAAACCAGAGGAAACGGCATCAGAAACCTCAAGCGCACTAAGTGAGCCTTTAAACTTATCAAACGCTAGTAAGATTCGCATATCCGAAAGTTAACTATCTAAGCAAATAAATCGATAAGTTTTCTTGCATGAGCAAAAATCTTTCTTTAATGATTTCCATCTTACGCGGAGGGTTGGCAGAGTGGTCGAATGCACTGGTCTTGAAAACCAGCAAGGGAGCAATCTCTTCCAGGGTTCGAATCCCTGACCCTCCGCCATTTTTAGAAGCCTTTTACTTATAAGGTTTCAGAGCGTTTTAAAGCTCAAGAAAAGAGCCAGTAATACTATGGGTAATACAATAGAGTGACGCATACTCCCTCATTTACTGGATCTCAAAAAGTAATGGCGAGGACTCCCCGACAATCAAAAATCAAGAGGGGTGCTTATGATCTGAGGGAAATTTTTCTCCGAGGTTGAAAGGGAGAGGAAAAAAGAATGCTTAAACGTAGATACGAGAGTTTATAAGTGGCAATAGAGCATATAAATTTTCTAACGTATTCTCTTAGAATTTCCCGCCTGCTTTTTTAAGTAACTCCCAGAGTTCGAATCCCTGACCCTCCGCCACTATTTGAGAAGTGAACTATTGAGTGGAAGTGGAATTCATTTTTGTTTTGTTTGAAACTTTTAAAAATGGAGAACTCATTACTTTGGTGGTTAATAGAAAGTATTAGCTTTATCGTGATAGCTGTATGTTTAGGGTCAACTCTTGTAGCAGGAGAAATGAATAATACCTGCTTTAAGACATATCTTTCCACTTCGCAAAGGCGTCTAAGGCTTTTTTTCTGCCATCAGGGTGTTCTATAACTGGATGAGGGTAATCTTTACCTAGCGTTACGCCAGCAGCGGTGAGCTCAAGCGGGGTTGCTTCCCATGGGCAATGCAGGTATTTTAAGGGGAGGTCTTTTAGCTCTGGGCACCATTTACGGACGTATCCGCCGGTGACATCGAACTTCTGTCCCTGTGTGATAGGATTAAAGACGCGGAAATAGGGTGCGCCATCTGCTCCGCACCCTGCTACCCATTGCCAGCCGAAGGTATTATTCGCTAAGTTTGCATCTACGAGGGTGTCCCAAAACCACGCGGCACCTTCCTGCCACGGTTGGAGAAGGTGCTTCACGAGAAAGGAGCCCACGATCATGCGGGCGCGATTATGCATCCAGCCTGTCGTCCAGAGTTCTCGCATAGCGGCGTCCACCATAGGGTAGCCCGTCTGTCCTTGTTGCCACGCTTTTACTAACGTAGGGTCTTCCTCCCACGGGAAGTCCGCATACTTCTCATAGAGCGGCTTTGTAGGCGTCCAGTTAAAGTGGTAGAGGAGGTGGTTAGCGAACTCTCGCCAAAAGAGTTGCCGAGAGACGCCGCTTTCTACCTTTGGGTCTCCAGTAGCGCGGAACTTGGTGAGAAGTTCTCGAGGCCCGATCTGCCCGAAGTGCAGATATGGACTGAGTTTAGAAGTGCCTTCTAGATCTGGACGGTCTCTCTGCTCTGGGTATGCACTGGCGCGCTCTGGCAGAAAGCTATCTACTTGTTCCATCGCTCCGGAACGGGTGGGCTGCCAAGCATCATAGAACCCAGTGCCCCATTTGATCTTGGGCAGGAGGTTCAAATCCGCTACGGAAAGAGGAGCGATAGCTTTAGCCCATGAGATACTACCTAAATCTAATTCTGGAGCAGGGCAGATCTCATTCTCTTTTAAGGACTTCCAAAAGGGCGTGAAGACTTTAAATGGCGTGCCAGATTTGTTCGTTACCTTTGTGGGATCAAATAAGAGGTTAGAGTTAAAACTTTCAGCGTGAATATCCTGATTTTTCAGGTAGGCCTTTATCCTCGTATCACGCTTAATGTGTTCTGGCTCATAGGATCTGTTCCAAAGGACAGCCTCTATAGAATACTTTTTAATGACAGACTTAAGCGCCTCATCACATGTAAGCTCTGGATTCCCGATGATTAACTGTCCGCCGAGGTCTGAGATCTGCGAGGAAAAGTCCTCTAAGGCGAAATGAAGCCACCATTTGGTAGCTCCTCCCGTTGGTAAAGATTCTCCTTCCTCTAAGTGAAAAAAGGGTAGGATGTGATATCCTTCATCCACTGCCCAAGAAAGTGCATCATTATCTGAGAGGCGAAGGTCATTTCTAAACCAGACAAGGGCAGTTTTACTCATTACCTAAGATAGCCACGTTTTCTTTATTTCAATACTTATGTCATAAAAAGTTACTCGCTTTTCTGTGAAATCTGGATCAGGTTACCCCAGTATGAGTCAAATTTTTAATAATATGGTGGAAACGGTGGGGAATACGCCCCTCATCAAACTCAATCAAATTTCTCGTGACTGTCGTGCAGACATTTATTTGAAGGCGGAATTTTTCAATCCTCTTTTCAGTGTTAAGGATCGCATTGGGAAAGCGATGATTGAGAAAGCAGAATGGGATGGGAAACTTAAACCTGGCGGCACGATTATTGAGCCTACTTCAGGTAATACAGGAATTGCACTCGCCTTTGTCGCACGTGCGAAGGGATATCGCTGTATCCTTACTATGCCTGAGTCCATGTCTGTAGAGCGCCGCGTGCTCCTCCGCACCTTAGGGGCAGAGATCGTGTTGACTCCAGCAGCGAAGGGAATGGGCGGAGCGATAGCGAAGGCGAAACAGCTAATAGAAGAGTATGGAGAGCGTGCCTTTGGTCCTAGTCAGTTTGATAATCCGGCGAATCCAGAAGTCCACCGTCAGACGACCGCTGAGGAAATCTGGAGTGCTACAAAAGGGGAGATTGATGTGTTCGTTTCTGGTGTCGGAACAGGTGGAACAATTACGGGTGTTTCAGAAGTGATTAAGGAACGTCGTAATCTTCATACAGTAGCTGTAGAGCCTACTAACAGTGCTGTTATTTCAGGTGGGAGTCCAGGTCCACATAAAATCCAAGGTATAGGTGCAGGCTTCATCCCAGGAAACTTAAACACCGAGATCATTGATGAAGTGCTTAAAGTGACTAACGAGGAAGCTTTTGAGACCGCTCGGCAGCTTGCTATGTATGAGGGAATTCCCGCGGGGATTTCTACTGGAGCAAATGTCTTCGCGTCCATGCAGATCGCAGCGCGCCCAGAAATGGTGGGGAAAAAGATCGTAACGATCGGGTGTTCATCAACAGAAAGATACCTCTCTACGCCACTTGCGGAGAGCGTGCGTGAAGAAGTAACAAACCTTGAAGTTCACGACGTTTAATAAAAACCTCTAGGCTTAGGGGTAATATCACTCTTCATTCATCCTCGCAGAATTCTGTGAGGATTTTTTTGCAACCTTTTTCCGGCGGTGGTGTTTCATCCCATGACAATCAAAATATAATCATGAAAAACATAATCTTATTATCGACACTAGTATTAGCACCGTTTGCCTTCGCTCAAGGAGAGCGAGAGAGAGGACCACGTAAAGGACCACCACCACATATGATAGAGAAATTCGATGTTGATGGAGACGGGGAGCTAAGTAAGTCAGAGCGCGAGGCAGCCCGTGCCCAAATGAAATCTAAGATGGAAGAAATGCGTGAGTTCCGTAAATCATTTGATGCCGACGGAGACGGCAAGCTAAATGAAACGGAGCAGGCAACGTTTGATGTGGCCAGAGAGCAAAAAATACTCGAGCGCTTTGATGAAGATAAAGACGGATCCCTCAATGCTGATGAGCAAGCGCGTGCGGATAAAGCTAAGGAGCGTATGAAAAAAATGCGTAAAAGATGCGATAAAGATGGCAAGCGCGGGAAAAAAGGACCTCGCGGTGATGGCTCATCCGATAGCTAAATCCCTTAACGGAGAGGCTATTTTAGCCTCTGCTTCACTCGGGACTTCTCTACCTGAATAAAGAGCGGGAGAATGTTCTCCTCTAAGTGAGTAAAGGCGGCTTCTATGCCGTCTTTTTTATAGATACGCCCTATCTCTGCTTCTACGCTGGTAGGGTTTCCTAGGCGGCGCAGAAAATCATTAGAGGTGAAACGAACAAACTTTTCGCCATTCATTTTACTATCTTTTGCTAAGATCCAATTTCTCGCAAAGAGGGCAAGGACGGCATCACCTACCCAAGCCTCCTCTCGCTCTTGGTTAATGGCTGGATCATTTTTCTTCATAAGTTTTCTTTAATTAAAATAAAGCCTTTCGCAACTCTGAAGTTCACGCACCTACGAGAGAGACAATGATAGACCTACGGTGAGGTGCTTTCCGATGCTCAAAAAGGTAGAGTGACTGCCATGTTCCTAGCATAAGAGAGCCATCTATCACCGGGATGGTAGTGCTAGGATTAGTTAATACCGATTTTATATGGCTGGGCATGTCATCAGGGCCTTCATCTGTATGGATAAAATAGGGAGTGTCTTCAGGGACGAGCCGCTCAAAGTATTCTTCTAAATCAGTTCTAGAGCGTGGATCTCCATTCTCCATTAGCACAAGTGAACAAGAAGTATGTCGAGTAAAGACACAGCATTGCCCGCTAGAGACCGCACACCCATTGACGAAGCCCTTCACCTCACCTGTAATATCATACGTGCCTTTACCATGGGTGTTTACTTGGAAGATGTGGTGCATTTATGATGAAGGAATATGAGTGATGAAGCTACGAAATAGATGTGGAGCTTCAGATAAGGACTCTCATACCCTTTAGGGTAAAAGTTAAGCTAAGGCTGCTTTTACATTATCAAAGTTAGGCATGTCTCCTGGATTCTCTAAGACTTCTGCGTAAAGGACTTTTCCATCTTGCCCAATCACGAAGGCGGAACGCTTAGGTACACCGCCCATGATGAGACTCTTTTCTGGTAAAAATTGCTCATATGCCACCCCGTATGCTTCCGTCACCTTATGCTCATAATCACTTACTTGAGTGAGCGTAAAGCCTTCCTTTTCAGCCCAAGCAGCTTGTGCGAATGGGTTATCTCCGGAGATGCCGATCACTTTCGCCCCTAAATTTTCATATTCAGAAATACCATTAGAAATCGAGCAGAATTCCGCCGTGCACCCTCCAGTGAATGCCATCGGTACGAAGAGTAAAACGACCTTAGATTCCTTAAGCTCCTCAGAAAGAGTGAGTAATGCGGGGCCTTCTGAACTCATAGTGACGAGAGTGAAGTCTGGTGCGGTGTCTCCTGTAGAAATTGCCATAGTTTGTATTGGTTAAGTAATTTTGGTTGATGCCTGCTTATTTAAAAGCTAGATATGTAAGTTATGCCAGATGTGAATTCTTCCGTCAATTCTACAGATTCTACTCTCTCACTTTCTGCCTTTGGTCGTGCGCTTGGTGAGCAGACAGGGATTGGGGAACTTATGGATGATCTAGGTGTAGCTTTGGCTGAGAAATCTGGAGAGCTATGTATGCTTGGTGGTGGTCAGCCCGCTTATGTGCCAGAGCTTATTGATCTCTTTCAAAAGCGACTGAAAGATCTTTCTAATAATCCTGAAATGGTGCATACCGTCCTTGGCGAGTATGACCCTGCGGATGGAAACTTAGCATTCAGGAAAGCCTTCGCAGAGATGTTCCATCAACTATATGGATGGGGCTTATCTTCAGATCATATAGGGATAGCAGCTGGAGGGCAATCCGCGTGCTTTCATCTGATGAACGCTCTTGTGGGAGAAGGTGAGCAGGTCATGATTCCGCTTTTACCTGATTATATGGGGTATAGAGATCAACTGGTAAGCGGTGCTTCCTTTTATGGAGTGGAGGGACTAATAGAGAGAGAGGAAAATGAATTCAAATACCGTCTAGATAAAGAAGCGATTAAGAACGCTCCACAGACCGTACGCATGATGGCGGTTTCTCGTCCCACCAACCCATCTGGAAATGTGCTTTCCGATGAGGAGGTGAAGTTCTTGTCTGATGAATGTCTGAAAAGAGGGGTCCCACTTTTAATTGATCATGCTTACGGTGAGCCTTTTCCGGCTGCTGTTTATGTGGAGACAGATCCATTTTGGGCGCCGCACCATATCCACCTTCACAGTTTATCAAAGCTTGGGTTACCAGGCACGAGAACAGCGATAGTGCTGGCACGTGTAGAAATAATAACGTTGCTGAGAAATATGACAGCGGTAACAAGCCTAGCGAACCCAAACCTAGGGCAGGCATTGGTGATGCCAGATATAAAAAATAAAAGGTTACCTAAAATAGCAGAGTCAATCGTGAAGCCTTTTTACCAAGCAAAGAGAGATCGTGCACTAAAGGTCTTAAAAGAGAATTTTGACGGAAAGATCGAATACACTGTGCATGCACCGGAGGGAGCGTTTTTCTTATGGTTGTGGCTTCCCGAACTAAAAGTGAGCTCTAAGGAATGTGTGAAAATTCTTAAACAGAATGGAGTGTTAGCTATTTCCGGACACTGGTTCTTTTACGGTAAAGAGCACCTATGTGCTCATGCGGAGCAATGTCTCCGTATCACTTACTCTATGAATAACGACGAGGTAGAAAGAGGGATTTCCCGCATAGCAGATACTTTAATAAATGACCCTAAGATATAAAGCTTAGCTCTTTTATTGACAGCCGTTTTTTCTCGTGATTGTATCCTACTCCTTCTCTTGAGGACCTGTGGCTGAGTGGCTGAAAGCGCTCCCCTGCTAAGGGAGTATACCCTCACGGGTATCGAGGGTTCGAATCCCTCCGGGTCCGCCATTTATTTTATTCCCTCTATCTATAAGGGGGTAAAGGTGGTTTTAGTAATCTTCCCCCCTCTTTTAACAGAAACTTCTTTCTAATTAAAAAAGAATAAAATTTGCTCAAGTTAGAAATTGCATAAAATTTCTATGAAAAAAATACTGTTAATATTGTTAACAAATATTTCTTTTCAATCCCAAGCGGCGACTCTTGTATCGGGTGGAGGAATAATTAATGGTCTTAAAAGTGCTTCTAATTCTGGGAATTTTGCC
>CALLLS010000056.1 GCA_938008215.1 uncultured Verrucomicrobiales bacterium
GCGATGTCCTCTAGGATAGCCTTACGACGGTCACCGAATCCAGGAGCTTTAACAGCTGCTACATTAAGCGTTCCGCGGAGCTTATTCACTACGAGAGTAGCGAGTGCTTCACCTTCTACGTCTTCCGCAATGATGAGGAATGGATTACCAGTCTTAGCTACTTTTTCAAGAAGTGGGAGAAGATCCTTAAGGCTTGTTACCTTTTTCTCAAAGATAAGGATGTGTGCATTATCAAGGTTTGCTTCCATCGCTTCTTGGTCTGTGGAGAAGTATGGTGAGAGGTATCCCTTATCGAACTGCATACCTTCTACAACGTCGAGAGTAGTCTCGATGCCTTTTGCTTCTTCAACTGTGATCGTTCCGTCTTTACCGACTTTATCCATCGCTTCTGCAATGATTTTTCCGATCTCGGTATCCCAGTTAGCGGAAACGGTAGCTACTTGCTCTACTTCCTTGGAGTCAGAAACTTCTTTGGAGATTTCTTGTAGCTTCGCCACGATCGCTTCTGAAGCTTTCATGATTCCGCGTTGGAGGCTGATAGGATTAGCTCCTGCCGTTACGTTACGAAGACCTTCTTTATAGATCGCTTCTGCAAGAACAGTAGCGGTGGTCGTTCCGTCTCCTGCGATGTCGTTCGTCTTACTAGATACTTCCTTAATGAGTTGTGCACCCATGTTTTCATAAGGACATTCTAGTTCGATCTCTTTTGCAACGGTAACACCATCTTTAGTGATTGTTGGAGAACCGAATTTTTTATCAAGGATGACATTACGCCCGGATGGTCCGAGGGTCGCCTTAACTGCTTTTGCGAGTTGCTCAACTCCGCGTAGGAGTGCTTGACGTGCTTTTTCGTCGAATACTATTTGTTTAGCCATATTATTATAAAGTTATAAGTTGTTGTTTGAATTACTTGATGATTCCGAGGATGTCAGACTCAGAGAGGAGGAGATGGTCTTCTCCGTCTACTTTTACGTCTGTTCCACCGTATTTGCTGATAAGAACCTTATCTCCAGCAGCAACTGAGAATGAGAAGTCATTCCCATGTTCGTCTTTTCCACCAGTTCCGAGAGCTACTACCTCAGCTTCTTGTGGTTTTTCTTGTGCTGAATCTGGAAGGACGATGCCTCCAGAGCTGATTGCTTCTGCGTCTAAACGCTTTACGAGAACGCGCTGACCGAGTGGTTGTATGTTTGCCATATTATTTATTAGTTGATTTGTTTTTGGTTAGATATGGAGCCCCCAAAGATGAGGGCTCCTAAATTTTGTTTAGATCAGAATTTATGCTTTAGCTTCGTCAGCTTTATCTTCTTCGACAACTTCAGCGTCAACGACTTGACCTTTAGCTTTACGAGGTTCTCCAGAGTCTTCTGATTCAGCAGCAGCTCCACCCATGTCTGCCATATCAGGCATTTCAGTGGCGGCGCCGGCAGCTTGCATAAGTTGCCCAAGCATTCCTTCTAAGTCTTCGGTAGCAGTTTTAATAGCAGCGATGTCTTCAGAGGATTGAGCATCTTTAACGGCTTGAAGTTTACCTTCAAGTTCTGTTTTAAGTTCGGCAGGAGCCTCTTCCGGAAGTTCAGAGATTTGCTTCTCTACTTGGTAAACAAGGTTTTCAGCCTTATTCTTCACGTCTGTGTCTTCAGCACGTTGCTTATCAGCATCTGCATTTTCTTCTGCTTCACGCTTCGCATTTTCAATCTCTTCATCAGAGAGACCAGAAGAACCTTCAATGGAGATTTTCTGCTCCTTGTTATTTTTCTTATCTTTAGCGGAGACATGGAGGATTCCGTTTGCATCAATGTCAAAGGTAACCTCGATCTGAGGCATTCCGCGTGGTGCGTTATCGATTCCATCTAAGCGGAAGTTCCCGAGAAGCTTGTTATCCGCGAACATTGGGCGTTCACCTTGACAAATTCTGATGTCAACCGCTGGTTGATTATCCGCAGCAGTAGAGAAGACCTGAGACTTCTTCACTGGAATAGTTGTATTACGCTCAATCATCGCTGTTGCGCGAGATCCTTCTGTCTCGATACAGAGAGAGAGGGGAGCCACGTCTAGGAGAAGAACTCCTTCTACATCACCTCGGAGAACACCGCCTTGGATAGCTGCACCAATAGCAACAACTTCATCTGGGTTAACACCTTGGTGTGCTTTTTTACCTGCAAGCTCGTTAGCCGTTTCTTGCACTTTAGGCATGCGCGTCATTCCACCTACGAGAACGAGCTCATCAATGTCTGAAGCGGTTACGCCAGCTTCTTTCATACAGTCTAGGACAGGCTTCTTCGTGCGAGCGAAGAGGCTTTCTGTGAGCTGCTCTAGCTTAGAGCGAGAGATGGTGAGTTGGATGTGCTTAGGTCCAGTAGCATCTGCTGTAATGAACGGGAGGTTTACATCGTAAGACTGTGATGAAGAGAGGGCGATCTTCGCTTTTTCCGCTTCTTCTTTAATCCGTTGGAGAGCATCTGCTTGTCCTTTAAGGTCTACTCCTTCTGCAGTTTTAAACTCACCGATAATGTAATTAATGAGAGCGTTATCCCAATCATCACCACCGAGTAAGGTGTCACCATCGGTCGCGAGAACTTCAAAGACACCATCATCGATTTCTAAGACGGAGATATCGAAGGTTCCACCACCGAGGTCATATACTGCGATCTTCTCTTCAGATTTTTTATCAAGTCCGTAAGCAAGCGCCGCTGCTGTAGGCTCATTAATGATGCGCTGAACCTTTAGTCCTGCGATCTCGCCTGCTACCTTTGTAGCGCTACGTTGGGAATCATTAAAGTATGCAGGAACGGTGATGACCGCTTCTGTAATCGTTTCTCCGATTTTTGACTCTGCGTCTGACTTAAGTTTACCGAGAACTTTAGCTGCAATTTCCTGAGGAGAGTAAGCTTTCTTTTTGCCATCTACTTCTACCTGGATGTGCACGTCACCGTTTTTAGCTTTTACGAGTTCATAAGGAACTTGTTTGTCCGCATCTGTGAGTTCATCAAACTTACGCCCCATGTAACGCTTAGCAGAGAAGATCGTATTCTTCGCATTGGTCACAGCTTGACGCTTAGCGGATTGCCCTACGAGCTCTTCACCACTTTTTGTAAACGCAACTACTGATGGAGTAGTGCGTGCTCCTTCTGAGTTTTCTAATACGACAGCTTCTCCGCCTTCCATGATGGACATGCAAGAGTTTGTCGTTCCGAGGTCTATTCCTAATATTTTAGCCATGATTTTATTTTGTTATATACCATTTTATTTGCAGACGCTGTGCCATGACTGAAAAATAGGCGTTCATTCTATATAGAATAAGGGGTTTTCAAATTAAAGCGTCTATCGGGAATATGAAAACCTCTCTATTTGGGACAAGATGACACAGCTATCTGTGACAGTGTGTCAGGATGTGCCAAAAGTGGTTCAGACTCTTTGATGTTTATCTCGCAAAGCCGCAAAAGCGCAAAATCTCTTTTCTTGCGGTTTTGCGAGAGATTTCAAAAAAAACCAGACAAGGATGTCTATGCTCCTTGAGGGATAGTCATGCATCACACTAAGTAGAAGTCTACACGGAGGCGGTCAAAATCGACGTCTTTAATTTTTACCGTGATTTTATCGGCAAGTCCGATGCTTTCTTGTTCCCCTTTTCTGTTATTGACGAAGCGTTTTTTCTTATCATCGATGCTCCACTGTCCTGGCGGGAAGTCTCTACTTTTAACGACGCCTCTTAGCATCGTGTCTTGTAGTTCAATAAAGAGTCCGAGAGGGCGGACATCAGTGACGAGAGCTTCAAAGCTAGGAGCGGACTCAAGAGTGAAATTATCGGTTCCTACCGCTTGAGTATTTAGCCATTCGAGAAGTTTCAGACGCTTAGAGTCCATCTCTGCCTCGGAGCTCGTGCGTTCCGTCGTAGAGATATGATCGGCGGCTTCCACGAGTGCTGTGCCTTTTGGAACTTTATCTAGATTTTTAGGTGGATTCTTTAGAAGGGCTTGCAGGGAGCGGTGCACAATGAGATCCGCATATCTCCGAATCGGGGAGGTGAAGTGAGTGTAGTTTACCTTTGCGAGTCCATAGTGCCCCATGGGCTCTGGCGAATAGGTGGCGCGCTTAAGAGATTTAAGAAGGGCGAGCTTAACAGTCTGCTCCACTGGAGTATTAGAAAGTTGATTGATGAGATTTTGGAGCTCATGCTTAGAGGTGAGGTCACCCACTTTAAAGCCTAAGATACGCGCTGTCTCTCCAAATTCATGGAGCTTATCGTAATCAGGGTCTTCATGCACCCTATAAACTGTTGGGCGCTTGGCGTTTTTTAAGGCAAGCGCGACCGCTTCATTAGCAATGAGCATGAATTCCTCGATCAGTTGGTGAGACTCCGTATGGTCAGTCATACGATAGCCATCAGCCTTTCCGAGGTCATTCATCGTTATGCGGTACTCGGGGAACTCTAGGTCTAGCGCTCCATTTTTGAAACGTTTTTTTCTCAGTAGGGAGGCGAGCTTCCAAGCTTCTCTGACTTCGTTCGCCAAGGGGACCTGGATTTTTGGCTTATCGAGTATTTCCTGTGCATCTTCATAAGAGAGGCGGGCGTGAGATCGGATAATGGCGGAGTGGAATTCCGTTTTCTTAATGTGACCCTCCGTATCAAAGGTAATGAGGGCACACTTGGTGAGCCGGTCTTCATCTGGGACGAGGGAGCAAAGACCATTACTAAGAACGGTGGGGAGCATGGGAATGACTCGGTCAACTAAGTAGGTAGAATTTCCGCGTGAAAGAGCTTCTTTATCGAGTTCTGTGCCTGGCTTAACATAATGGGAAACATCCGCGATGTGGACTTGAAGTCTCCATCCTAGGTGGGTGCCGTTTTCTTCAAGGCGTTCCACCCAAATCGCGTCGTCATGATCGCGGGCATCATGGGGGTCAATCGTGCAAACGGGGTCTTTTCGGCAATCGAGACGAGTGCTTGTCTCCTCACTAGAAATGGAGTTAGGAACAGTATCTGCCTCTGCTTGCACGTGATCAGGGAATTCCAGGGAGAGATTGTGACGATGAATAATACCCAAGATATCTACGCCGGGGGCATCATGCCACCCAAGGATTTGACGGACATTTCCGATAGGAGGAAGGTTTTCTATATCCCAACGCTCCAAGGAAAGGGCTACTGTTTGACCAGGTTTGGCATCACCAAGTTTATTGATCTCAATTACGTTAGGAAGGGAGGGGGAGTCTGAATCAATGAAGAATTTCCCATTCTTCTTAAAGACTGTCCCGACGAGTGAGTGATCACCACGTTTAAGGACTTCTATGACTCTTCCAGTAAGTTCGTCACTTTCATCTCTTCTCTTTTTTTCCGTCTTATAACGCTCTTTATGCTTCTTAGAGTTTTTCATCCAACTCGGCATTTGATCACGCGCTTCTAGCTCGATGAGTACTTGGTCACCTGAGAGTGCAGTGCTACATTTTCCCGCAGGGATATGCACGAGTGACTGCCCGCTAGGATGCTCTCCATCCAAGCGAACGCTTCCATGTCCAGATCCTAATACCCGGATCGAGCCAGTTAACGAGTCGTTTTGGACTACATTCTGCTCTGAGAGACTATATCGAGCGCGTCTGCCAATGGTGATTACACCTTCTTTTTCCATCTCTATAACGGCACGTCGCATTTCTGCTCGCTGAGGTGGTGGAATGTTTAAAGCCCGTGCAAATTCACTTTTATTAAATGATTGATTAGGTTTTTCTTTCAAGAGGGAAAGGATTTGGTCTTTTAAGGGCTTAGATACTGACACGTGATAGTTTTTGCTATGATTTAAAGAAAAAGCAATTGAAGAAGTGAAAATGATTCCTTATAACATACAAAGTAAATACATTAAAATGAAAATTTCCAAAGGACAAAAGCGAGCTGGCTTTACGTTGATTGAGTTATTGGTAGTAATCGCAATTATTGCCTCCCTTTCTGTGATCGGAGTGCAAGCTGGATCTGGAGCGATTAAACGAGCGCATAAGATGAAATCTCAAGCTGATATTACCAAATTAGCGCAAGCTGTAGAGTCGTATTATTCTGATTATAACGTGTATCCTAGCGTGACCACTTCAGATAATAACTTTATGTCTAATGCTGGTGATGTGGCAGTTGGGACGGGTGGAGCAGGGAGCGGCGCCACTCTTGTAAGAGCGTTAGTAGCAGAAGAAGCAGTCCCGACGCTTAATGTGCGAAATATATCTTATTTGGAAGCGGATGTTGCGGAGGGAGGAGAAGGTGGAATCGATTATGGTGGGACATATTCGTTTACAGATCGTAAAGGAGTTCCCTATGAAGTGCATTGGGATGCTGACTATGATGGACAACTGGCTAACCCGTTTGATACAACGGCTCCCAATTTAAGAAAGGGTGTTATCGCCCTAGGAAGAGGGACTATCGATGTCGCTAATTGGGGTCCAGGTGCTACTGGTCTTCACCAAGCAGTAAAGACTTGGTAGGAGCCTTATAAGGGATAAATACCAAATAATAATTTTAAGGCGCAGAGTAATTTTGCGCTTTTTGTATTTTTAAAGGGACGCGGCGGCAACATGATATCGTAAGGCTGCTTATTTCTTTTTACTGTGTTAATGAGTGAATCGGAGGGATGCACAAGAACGCCTCTTTCCGCGGCGGCAAGTAGAGGGAGGTCTGCGCTACTATCGGTGTAAGAGACAGAATTAGGTAGCGGAAGTTGGCTTTTAATATTCTCTTGTTCTAACCAGTGCCTTAGGGCGACGATCTTATCTTCTCGTTTATTATTGATTAGGATCTGTGGAATGAGGGGCATCTTTCCCGATATTCCTACTTCAGTGCAGAATGTGTGGGTAACATTAAGTTTTTCTCCAATCATTTTGACATAAAGGCTTGGGCTTGCAGAGGTCAGGATAACGCAATGGTTTTTTGCCAAGTGCTCTTTCAGCTTAGCTACTACATCAGTATAGAAGAGTTGAGGGTGGTAATGATCGACAAATTCTTGACCAATACTCTCTATTTCCTCTTTTGAAAGCCCGTAAAGGATGGCGAGAAAAAGCCGCTTCAGGCGTCTAGCCCCTAGTAGTTTCCCCAGAGGCAAGGCACATAAAAATAGGAGAAGAAATATTCTACGCAATGGATATTTATGAAAAATCCAATTTGCATAAAGTAACTGCATATCCCAGGGCACTAGGGTCTGGTCTAAATCAAAGAGAGCAAAACCCTCATATTTTACATCTGTGTGTTCCAAGGAGGTCTTTTATACCTTTTCGGCTGGATCAGAAGTCTTAAATACTCTTTTGATCCAGGGTTCATAGTCTTCTTCGGTAACATGGGGAGGGGGAGGGATGAGGTTATTTTTAGGATTTTGGTAATCTGCGGAGTTTAGCCATTCTTGAATCTGGGTGTGTTTAGCGTTTCTTCTTAATACGCTCCAATACCGTGCCGCGCCCTTCCAATCACCTTTTTTCCCCTCAGAGATGACTCCGTCACCAATGATAAAACGTCTGAGTGCGATGGCGCCGATACGTAATGAAACACTCGGTTTATGAAGTTCTTGAGGATTATTTAAAGAAGGCAAGTATCCTTGTGCGCTTTCATACGAGAATTGTAACAATCCTCTGCTAATCACATTTTCTCCAGTGCTGTCTATAATTCCAACTTCTTCATAGAAGTGTTCAGTGCGGTGACTACTCTCCATCCATGATATAACGGAAAGAAAGAGACCCCAGAATTCTAGCCGATCTTTTGCAGAGAAATTTTTGTATTGAGGGCAGTAATTATCAATATCACTTGGGGAGTATTCTAGAAGCTCAGGAGCCTCTTTAAGAATCATTTCAGTAGCTAATTTTTGATATAGAGGATGATCCCTTCTCCAATCCCAAGTGTATGTTTTGGATGAAAAAAGTGAACAAGAGGGGATGAAAAAAATAGCTAGGGTAATGAAGAACTGAAAGGGAAAAAACTTCATGGATATTCTCTAGAGCTATTAGTCGACGCTGTATCTAAAGTGCCCAGTAATCTGGTAGTTAAATAGCGCGTCTTCCCATCGTGGCCCCAAACCTGCATTATGGACGATCCAAAGCTTATTGTCTTCTTCTAAAGCACTCGGAACGACTATGCCAATATGAGGTGCGCCATGCGAGAGCTCCCAAGTAACAATATCCCCGACTTTATAGTGGTTTGGATCTTGAGAAATCGTGAGGCTTTTCCCATTTCTGGTAAAGAAATTTTTCAAATTGGGCACTCGTCGGTGGTCAATATTAGGATCTGGTTGTTCTAGACCCCAATTTTTAGGATAAGACTGATAATTTAATTTCATGTCTTCAATCACGAGGCGTTGTAGGTCTATGCCGATGTCACGGTAAGAACGGATTATGACGTCTGAGCAAACTCCTTTACTAGGTGGGATATCACCCATAGGGTAGGGAATCTCAAAGTATGCTGGATCATAGGAAATAGAAAGTTTAGTACGGCAGAGTGCAGCTTTTAAAAATTTATTTAATGTTGTGTCTTCACTGAGCTGAGAAGAGATGATGTCATCAACAGAAGATTTCCGTTGGGCTCCAACTTGAGATGCAACTAAGTTAGTAATGCCGTATTTGTAACCTAGTGACCCCACCAAACATATCATAATGAGGAAAAGAAAAACTCTGAGAAAAGAAGCTTTTTTCTTTGGTTTTCTTGGCTTAGAGCCAATATACTCTATTGGAGAAAGTGTCATATGTGTGCAGTGGCCTCAATAATTAAGAAGTTATTGGTCTAGTTATTCACAGTTAAGTAGTATTAGGCAACCACAAACCATACTAAGAGTCCAATATTTATTATTTTAATATTTTGGCTACTTTTAAGACTTATTTTTCTAAGAAGAGGGAATGTTGCTAAAAAATCACAAAATAATGCAAGCAATCTATAAGAAATGTGGTTAGACGTGTGAGCACTTAAATCTATTTATGGGAATATTCTTTAAACGTAGTATAATGCTGATTGGGTTATTTGGTGGATGCTTTTTATTGGCATATTGCTTAAGTAAAGGTGGCGTAAAGAAGCTATTTAAAAGAGACGCCAACGAGAAGGGGAGTTATGGTATGAATTATAAACCGGAAACGTATGAGCTTCAACTCGAAGCTATTTTAGATCCAGATGAGGTGGGGTTGCTCAATCGACTTGATAGAGAAAGGGTGAATCTTGTTAATAAGGTAACAGAATCTGTCGTTTGTATTTCAACAGAAGGTTTACAGAGAAGGCGTTTCCAAAATAGGGGGGTGGTAGGTGAACAAATTACCGCAGTAAAAGACGTAGGATCTGGAGTCATCGTGTCTAAGCAAGGACACATCGTGACTAATCATCACGTGATAGATGACAAATCTCGTCTCGTTATTACTTTACATGATGGAAATGAGTATGAGGCTAAACTTATAGGAACTGACCCATCTCTAGATGTAGCAGTTTTAAAGATTATTTCTAAAGACCAAAAATTCTCCCCCATACCTTTTGGCGACTCTGAAGAGGTGCAGGTAGGTCAATCAGTCTTTGCAGTAGGAAACCCGTTTGGTCTTGGGGAAACGGTTACGCAGGGTATTATTTCAGCGAGAGAAAGATCTTTCTCTGACCAGCAAAAAGACCTTTTTCAGACAGATGCGGCGATCAACCCTGGAAATTCTGGAGGTCCCTTAGTGAATGTGAGCGGTGAAATAATAGGAGTAAATGTTGCTATTTTTTCAAGTAATAGTGAGCAGCCGGAGTCACAGGGGGTAGGTTTTTCAATTCCTTCTAATGATGTGTTAAGAACATTCCAACAGATTGCGGAAAGAGGGCGTCCAGTCCGTGGATATTTAGGGGTGAAGCTAATGGATCTTACTCCTGAGGTAAAGGTCTTCTTGGACTACAAGGGTGAGGGTGTAGCGGTGACGGAAGTTACTAAAGGATCACCTGCTGAGCAAGCAGGATTAAGACCAAGGGATGTCATCATAAAGTTTAATTCAGAAGAGGTAAAAGGGAGGAAGCACCTCATTCATTTAATACAAGCTTCAGATATAGATAGTGAAATTAAGATTACACTTTCACGAGAAAGTGAGCCCTTAACATTGGTAGCAAACGTCTTGGACTCTGCGGATCTAAAGGGTGGCATGAAGGAGACGATTATTGATAGCCAGTATAGTGAAGTAATGGGAAGGTTGGCTAGTATTGGTTTAAGGGTACGTGACCTAGAGTGGATTGAAAAAAGGAGGGGTGGAGACACTGGTGTCATCGTATATTCCATTCAACCAGGAAGTATGGCATCAAAAACAGGACTAAGGAAAGGTGATAGAGTAATTAGTATGAACGGCACACCTCTCATAAGTACTGAGAAATCTAGTGCAACAGAACGATTTTATAAATACATTAAAGATGCCAAAGCTGGAGAAGCAATGACGATGGTTGTAAGAAGAAACAACACAAGTGCTAGAATACAGTTTAGACTTTGGTGAGAATGAGGGCGAGTGTAATTGAGAACCAAAGTACCTCATTAAATAAGAAAAATATTTAAACAAATAGCAACTTCTCTTTATTTAGAGAATGGCTCAGTAATTCTGAGCTCTAAGGCTGCATCTTGATTGATTCTATCTCCTATAGGAGCAGTAATAGAAGACGCGCTTGATGTGTCTACAGGTTTATCAATTTGAATGCCTGTAGATGGTGCGGGAGTAATTATTGCAGGTGCTATTACAGGCTTAGGAGCAATAATATTTTCATCATCAATAGGAGAGGTAACTTCAGGTATGCTTCTTGGAATTGTGGGTGTGGGCGGAGAGATTTGTGTCGAGCTATTATCTACCTCATTAGGTACTGTAACACCTCTTATTTCTGGCTCTGGAGCCACAAAGTCATTAGAAGCAGGAATTTCGATTGTAGGTTCTTGGTTTTCTCGCTCTCTAATTTTTTGTAAAATTTCATCTTCTGAAGGTGGTGGTGGGTCAGATGAAGAAACAATTGGAATTCTCTTATTACTAGGGGAGCTTTCTGATGAGTAGTAATCATCATTATCTTCTCCTTTCTCAATAAGCATTAAGCTAGGAACATATCCAACATCTCCCGTATCTAATTCTACTTTTGCATATTTTCCTCTGTAGCTAATTATTTTAGCTTGTGAAGCAACCTGTAGGTTTCTGTCAGGGCGTCCGCCAAAAAGTGGGTATTTTCTGTAAAACTCAGCATCTGGCATAGCTGTTTCCACCCATGTGCCTGGAGTGAAACTTGTTGAAGGAGTATTTGCGAGGCTTTGCTTCTTGGTATCTTTTAAATTGCTAAGGGGGGAGGCTAGTGGATCTGCTCCATTACCGCTAAGAGGTTGAGTTAAGTTAACATTAGAGCAGCTAAAGAAAAAGATGCTCATTAAGGAGAGAATATAAAATGATTTCATTATATAAGGTGAGATTTGTTTTTTAAAGTTTGTAAGTGAAGGGAAATCTATCCAATGAACATATTTTCACCAGTTTCATGATCTACGTATTCGGAGGGCTTACCTGCTCCGTATCTAATGCTCTCTAGTGTTTTCTTACTGCCCCTTGAATTGGATGGGCTATGCATGACGCGGTCTACAAGTTTAGCGATTTCAGGTCCTGCGGCAGCTAATCCAGCAGCAGCTAAGATCAGGCTCATTGGTTTTCTGGCGTGATTACCTATTGTACTAGAAAGTAAAAGACCTGCAGCGGCTCCAAAAACAACAAGACCAGCCTCTTTACTTATAACTGATGCGGAAGGTATTGATAGATCATTATTACTCATATCCTAAACATTAATGAGGGAAATATTTATAAACAACAACTAATATTTTTACTTTTTATGGCTACATATTGCTTGCGAAATCTGCTCCTAGCTACCAAAGCCGAATGAGACTTTAATCTTTAAAATTATCTCCCAATACCGAGTTGAGTCCTGTGTTACTTCTCGTAAGTATTTTTGATTAAGAATATTCTGAAGAGAACGGCTTTACAATTCACTACCTAATCAGCAATGATACGTTATGTCATCTCAGTATGCACTCATATTAGCTGGAGGAAGTGGAACGAGGTTTTGGCCATTAAGCAGAAATTCACGACCTAAGCAACTTCTCGATCTTTTTGGGAAAGGCTCACTACTGGCGCAGACTATTAAACGCTTAGAAGGACTGATTCCCAAAGAGAATATTTTTATCCTGACAAATGCGCTTCAAATTGAGGGAGTAAAAGCTGAGGCCCCTGATATTCCTGAAGAAAATATCTTCGCTGAGCCTGCTAAGAGAGATACTGCACCTGCCGTTGCGCTAGGTGTGGGCTTAATAGCCGCGCGTGATCCTAATGCTTCAATGGTGGTGTTGCCCGCGGATCAGCTCATTAATGATGTGGCGAATTTTCATGCAGTCATTTCAGATGCCTTAAGTGTTGCAAGCCATACAGAAGCTTTGGTGACAGTCGGAATTAAACCTACCTGGGCATGTTCTTCATATGGGTATATTGAAAGGGGCGCAGAAGTAGAGATAAAAGGGCTGACCGTTGCTAATACGCCACACCTAGTAAAGCGTTTTCGTGAGAAGCCAGCTACAGAATTAGCTGAGAAGTTTCTTGAGCAGGGAGGATTTAGCTGGAATGCTGGAATGTTTATCTGGTCTGTGCCGACGGTGATGAAGGAGCTTAAAGAGAATGCTCCAGACCTCTTTTCCTTTGTGGAGAAAGTGCGCGATGCAGACGATAAAGAAGGTGTGATCAATACGATCTTTGACTGTCTCAGTCCTATTTCTATCGATTATGCCTTAATGGAAAGTGCCGGTTGTGTTTATAATATAGAGGCGAATTTTGACTGGGATGATGTAGGCTCGTGGATTTCAGTTTCTAAGTATTTGGAGGAGAGTGGAAGCGGTAAGGTAAACCGCACAAATACAAAGATCACGGAAATGGATAGTGAATCGAACATTGTTTATAATACGAGAGAGAACTCTCACATTGCTTTATTAGGAGTGGATGATCTCATCGTCGTGCAAACGGAAGACGGCGTCTTGATTGCTAAGAGGCACCAAGCGGACGCCATTAAAAAACTCGTTAAAAAGCTTCCACCTGAATTACAGTAACGATGGTGGAGCACCCTATTCTCGCAATCGATCATGGAGACGCCCGCATTGGCCTCGCCTGCACAGACCCATTAGGTATTGCGGTGCATCCATTAGCGACGGTTCCTAAAGCGACTGGATTCCAAGAGGTCTCTGACTATATTAAACAAAAAGGGATCAAGCAAATAGTTGTGGGACTACCTTTATTGAGGGACGGTAGCGAAGGGGAATCTGCCCAAAAGGCGAGAGCCTTCGCGCAGCAAATTTCTAAAGAATTTCCAGAGCTCCCTGTAGAATATGTTGATGAGAGTTTCTCTACAATAGAGGCATCATCCAAGCTAAGAGCCGTCGGTCTCAATGCTAAGAAGCAAAAAGGCATCATAGATCAAGCCGCTGCGATGGAAATTCTTAATCGTTACTTAGGTGAAATGCCTAATTCTGATTGTCCTGGCTTTCAGGGATGAGCGTGCTTTTCTCGATACGCTTTTGAGCAACTTGGAAGTATTCTCCATCTAGTTCTATGCCGATGAAGTTCTGGAGTTCCATTTTTTTTGCGGCTACTCCAGCAGATCCAATCCCCATGAAGGGCTCTAGTAAAACGGTATTTTTCCCTTTTCCGTGCAGCTTTATGCATTGCTCCACGAGGGCGGGGGGGAAGCTTGCGGGATGAGGTCTTTCTCTAGAGCGCGCTTGAATCGTCTCATATGGAATGAACCAATTATTTCCGCGGCACCGTTTATCTTCTCCGTCAGTATGTCCCCACCTTTTGATGTTGGACTTATCAGCATAGGGGACGCCAGCGGCCTTTCGGTCTAAGGGAATACTTCCTGATTTGGTGAGGTGGTAGAGGTCTTCATGGCAATCGTTAATAAATCGCTTAGAGTTAATAGGTTTAAAGTGACCGACACTGAGCATTTCTTGAGCTCTGGTTTCTACAGAGATAGACTTTATCCAATGGATGTGGTTTTGGAGATGGAAGAGGGCGTCATCTCCATCGACGAGCGCTAGCATGAGCTTTTGGGAGAAATAAGGTGTTTTAGGAGCATTGCCTACATTTAGGAAAAAACTGGCGTCTTCTTTCATTACTCGCTTAATTTCGGCTGCCCATTGGAGGCACCAGGCTCTATATTCCTCCCAAGTTTTTCTATCCTCATAGGAATTATAGGCAATGCCGATATTATATGGCGGAGAGGTGACAATGAGATCTACACTCTCTGAAGCGATAGCCTGCATATGAACAAGGCAATCTCCGTTAATGAGGTTAAACATAGGATAAGTCTTAGGGGCTTATCGTGAGAAGTGCAAAATATATGTAAAAATCATTAGCGCTCTTGATAAGCTTAGGTTAGCTATCAATATAATGTCAAAAAAGAGAATCGTTATAGTAGGGTCTGGTCCCGGAGGATTGGCAGCAGGGATGATCCTAGCTAAAAGAGGGTTTAGCGTAACCATCGTAGAGAAAGACGATAAAATTGGTGGTCGCACTTCAGAGATTAAACTCGGTGATTACTCTTTTGATACAGGTCCTACCTTTCTTCACCAAAAGTTCACGTTAGATGAGACCTTTGCAGAAGCAGGAAGAAACTCGAGTGATTATCTGGATTTAGTCAAGTTAGACCCGATGACGAAGCTCAGCTGGGGAGACAAGACGCTAGAAACGACGTATGATCAAAAGCGCATGGCGGAAAACATTGAAGCCAGTTTCCCTGGACACTCAGAGGGGTATGAGCGTTTTATGAAAGACCATGGGGAAAAGCTTAGGCGCATTTACCCAGTGCTACAAAAGCCTTACCATAAACTCTCTGCATACTGTCGCTCGGAGTTATTAAAAGTATTTCCTTACATCGCTACGAATGACACGGTGGTAGATGTATTAGACCGTTATTTCCCAGATGATAACCTAAAACTCGCCTTCACTTTCCAATCTAAATACTTGGGCATGTCTCCTTGGAAATGCCCTGCACTATTTACCATTCTTTCCTACACCGAGTATAAATATGGCATTTACCATACTACGGGGGGGTTATGTAAAATTCCAGAAGCAATGGCAAAGGTCTTTGCGGAAGAAGGAGGAGAGCTCCGCCTAAGTACGCCAGTAGATCAGATCTTATTTTCAGGTAAGAGTGCAACGGGTGTTAAGCTCACTTCAGGTGAAGAAATCAAAGCAGATCATGTCATTATGAATGCGGACTATGCGAACGCGATGCATACCGTCATGAATGGATTTGGCAAATCTAAGAAAAAGCTGGAAGGTAAAAAGTATTCATGCTCCACCTTCATGCTCTATCTGGGGTTAGATACCCTCTACGAAGAGGAACCACATCATCACATAATGTTTGCGGATAACTATTCCAAAAATATTGATGAGATTTCTGGTGAAAAGCAGGTGTCAGATGATATGTCCATGTATATCCGTAATTCTTCGATTACTGATAAAACCGTTGCACCTGAGGGGCATTCTCAGCTTTACATTCTAGTTCCCACTATTAACTGCCGCCACGGGCATGACTGGGAAACTACTAAAGCTGAATACCGAAATAAAATTCTGGATCGTATAGAGCAAAGGACGAGTATGAAAGACTTAAGAAGTCACATCGTAGAAGAGAAAGTCTACACGCCTGACACTTGGCGGGATAGTGGTATCTTTATGGGAGCTACTTTTAACCTAGCTCACACTATTGATCAAATGCTTTACTTCCGCCCGCATAATAAACTCAAAGGATTCCAAAACCTTTTCCTTGTAGGTGGAGGGACACATCCTGGAAGCGGATTACCTACCATCTTAGAATCAGCACGTATTAGCTCTAATCTAATTTGTGAGGAAGAAAACGTTGTGTCTGAAAGTGTTGACCTAGCGACCAGTATATTGGCGAATTAATGATCTAACTTGAAAAGATCCCTAGCTTGTGACCAAGCTTTAGAAACTCTTCTTCAAGGGTAGAGAAGTCGATTCCTGGTGCGCTATACCTACCTATCATTACAATGTAGCACTGTTCATGGATTTTATCTCCATGTCGAGCGATCAGGTCTCTAAAGCGACGTCGAACAAGATTTCTATCATGGGCTTTCCCAACCCTTTTTGAGGTCACAAAGGCGAATTTACACTCCGTTAAGTCAGAGCATGGCAAAGTGGATAGAATGAAATATTTACCGACCTTTGAATTCCCTTCGCCTTTCACTCGCTGAAACTCAGCGCGTGTATTCATCATTGATCGGCGTGGGATTTTCACTTTATTGGGTGCTGAATTAAAGTGTGTGAGCAAATCGTTCTATTCACTCTAATAGTTGGAATTATATTCCTAGATCGTAAGCTCTGCCAGTTTTCTTCTCAAAGTGTTGGATGTATGCGCGACAAACCGTAGTATATCCGCCAGGAGTTGGATAGTTCCCTGTGAAATACCAATCACCGTATTCACCCTTGAGTGATTTATGGAGGTTTTCAGTGCTTAGGTATACAATCTCTAATTCTCCCTTCCAGCTCACTGCTTCAGGGTATGAAATAACAGAAATTTCTGCGGAGACCTCTTCATCGGTAAAGCATGAGTAGAGCTTTTTGACTGGGTTTGTTCGCTCGTGTCTTGGTTTAAGTAGCTCCTCCTTACATTCTTGATAGATATCATTGAGTAATCCCGCTTTCCCATTTTTGCGTAGTAAGTTTTCTGCAGCCTGAAACGCAATAAATTTACCTATCTCTGCCATATCAATCCCATAGCAGTCCGGAAAGCGAATCTGTGGAGCGGTAGAGCAAACGACGATTTTCTTAGGATTGAGATTTGAGAGGATGCGCAATACAGATTTTTTTAATGTAGTGCCTCTGACAATAGAATCTTCTAGAACCACAAGAGTGTCGCTTGGGTTTACGGCGCCGTAAGTGATGTCATAGACGTGAGACGCGAGGACGTTGCGGTCTTTTTCTTGTGAAATAAAGGTTCTGAGTTTTATATCCTTGTGCGCAATTTTTTCAGATCTCGGCCAGTTCCCTAAGATGTGACTTTCTAAGAGTTCATCACTTAAAGTGCCTTTATCTCTAGCTTCCTTAAGATCCCCTAGAACCTCTCGTCTTCTATTTAGTCTTAAGCCATCTAGTAATCCATGATAGGCAATCTCAGCGGTGTTAGGGATGAAAGAAAACACTGTTTTCTCTAGGTCATGGTCTATGGCATTCATCACTTGCGGCACTAGTGCCTGTCCCATATCCTTTCTCTCTTGGTAAATCTTAGGGTCATTTCCACGTGAGAAATAAATACTTTCGAAGGAGCAATACGAAGGTGGTTTAGCCTCTAGGAATTGAGATGTGGAAATTTCTCCAGTGTTTTTGACCGAAAGCATCTCTCCAGGCATGAGTTCCGTAACATTCTCTTCATCCAGTTCAAAGACGGTCATTAGAGGGACTCTCTCTGAGGAAACGGCTATTACCTCATCATCGATGTAATAGTGGCAAGGGCGAATGCCATGTGGATCACGGATGACGAACATATCACCATTTCCTACTGCCCCTGATATTGCGTAACCTCCATCCCAATCTTGCGCAGACTTGGCAATGATCTTTTCTAGGTCTAAACTCTCTGAAATGTGCTCTGGTATTTCTTCGCCAGCCATTTGCTGATCTCTAAGGCTTCGGTAAAGCTCCGTGTGCTCTTCATCTAAGTGGTAACCGATTTCTTCTAGGACGGTTTGTGTATCGGTATCAAAGACTGGGTGTTGCCCTCTTGAAATGAGCTTGCGGTTCAGTTGTCCTGTATTAGTGAGGTTAAAGTTCCCTTGCACCATGAGTGTTCGGGTTTGCCAGTTACTTTTTCTAATATAAGGGTGACAAGCAGCTTCATCAAACGTTCCTGATGTCCCATAACGTAAATGTCCCATGAGGATTTCTCCACCAAAGTCAAAGTGCTCTCTTAAATCTGCGGGGCTTTTTGGGTCAAAGATACCCTTCCGATCCGCTTTATTAAGGTGCTTGAGCTCTCGCCTAAATATATTCGCTAAACCATCTTTCTCAGAGTCTCTTCGTCTTGAAATATAAGGCTTTCCTGTAGGGCTATTAAGTTTACAGCAGCCTATGCCAGCACCATCGTGCCCACGGTTGTGTTGCTTCTCCATTAAAAGGAAAAGTTTGTTGAAGCCCCAGAGGGGATTATCATACTTATCCTTATAGTATTCTAAAGGCTTTCTGAGACGGATGACTGCAATGCCGCACATAATAAATTAGGAAATCTTTATGCCTTTTTGATTAGTGATCGTGCCAATGACTTTTCCGCCATTACCAGCACTAGTGACCTTATCCACTTCATTAGGTGAAACTACCACTACCCAGCCAATCCCCATATTAAAGGTGTGATAGCGATCCACAGGATCCGTGAAGCTTAGAATTTTTTGTGCGGACGGGTGCTGCCATTCAGGGACATTAAGCTCTGCTCCTAGATCATCTGAAAAGAGGCGCTCAAGGTTTTCTGGTAACCCTCCGCCAGTGATATGTGCGCTCGCCTTTGGTTTGATGTTAGCGGCTTTTATGTCGTTTGTTACATCATGATAAAGGCGCGTAGGAGCGAGGAGTTCATGAAGCTCATCTTTGTTTAGGAGATCTGGATTTTCAGCCAAAACTCGACGGACAAGAGACCAGCCATTTGCATGGAAGCCGTCAGAAGGGTATCCCACTAGGACATCACCAACTTCTATTGTAGAAGGATCAACTAAGTCTGGCTTTTCCACTGCCCCGATGCAAAACCCAGAAAACTCGATCATTCCTTCAGGGACGATTCCGGGCATCTCAGCTGTTTCTCCACCTGCAAGGATACAGTCGCATGCTTCCAGATAGTCACACATACCTGCGATGAGACGCGTGAGCTTTTCCTTATCCAGCTTATTTACTCCCACGTAGTCGAGAAAAAGAAGCGGATCGCCTCCCGTAGTCAGGATGTCATTTACGCTCATGGCGACCAGATCCTTCCCAGCAATCTCAAGCAGGTCCTCTTCAATAAGAACCTCCATTTTTGTACCCACACCATCACACCCCGTAACAAGCACGGGCTCTTTATAATCGCTAAGGTCAAACGCTGCTGCAAAAAGACCGTATCTTCCCATAAGACTACGGTTTTTTTGCGTCCGTTGGACATGCCCTTTTATATCAGTGATGAACGAGGCAGCCTCGATCGTATCCACTCCTGCTTCTTTATAGGTGAGTTTGCCCGCCATAATTGAGTGACAGGAGTAACACCAGTTATCTGAAGTATGCAATAAGCGAGTGGGGAAAAATTTTCCATCCTCTAGTCGATTTTACTTGTCATCGTTTTTCATGCCAATTATGAATTCCCACCCTATACGAAATATCACTTTTCGTTAAAGGCCCATTAGCTCAGTTGGTAGAGCAGAGGATTGAAAATCCTTGTGTCCTTGGTTCGAATCCGAGATGGGCCACCATTTTTTTTGAAAATGCAGTGAAGCTATTTACGTATCACTATCCACCTGTTTATAGGCTTAAGGATGATGGAGGTTTGTTCAGCTCCACGCATGAAAGTAAGAACACAGTGATGACTCTAAGGGTGTTGAGGAAGATTTTTCTGGTGAAGTATCCAAAGGAAAACGGCGGCGGAGAGGCTGGAGGAACTCATAATCATCGCCATGACCATGATTTGATATCGCACTGCAATGAGTGGGCTAACTCCGGAGAGGATTTGTCCAGTCATCATTCCCGGTAATGAGACTAACCCAACTGCAAAGAAG
>CALLLS010000057.1 GCA_938008215.1 uncultured Verrucomicrobiales bacterium
AAAGTTACTGTTGAAAACGCTATAGAAGAAAATGACGACAAATAACCCATTTCAAGCCAGCTCACCAGAGGTCAAAAATAACTACTACGTCCCGACAGTCGTTGAACAAGACGGAAGAGGGGAGCGCGCGTATGACATATACTCACGCCTCTTAAAGGATCGAATTATTTTTATCGGGACGGGAATCGATGACGGAGTAGCAAATTCGGTGATTGCACAAATGCTCTTCCTTCAAATGCAGGATCCGAAAAAGGATATCCACATTTATATTAATTCTCCTGGAGGCTCCGTTACAGCAGGTCTAGCGATCTATGACACGATGCAGTTTATCACCTGTGAGGTGAATACGTATTGTATAGGTATCTGTGCCTCTATGGGTGCGGTTTTGCTCACTGCAGGAACGAAAGGAAAGAGATTTTGTTTACCGAACTCACACGTCATGATTCACCAAGTTTCTGGCGGAGCGCAAGGAACAGCGATGGATGTAGAGAGAACGGTAGGCTTTATGTATGATCTAAATGATCGCTTACATGGAATTCTCGCGCATCACACTGGTAAAGAGAAGGAAGACCTTGTGAATGATGCCGCTAGAGATAAATATATGTCTGCAGAAGATGCTGCCGATTACGGATTAGTAGATAAGGTGCTGGAATTAGGATCTCTACCAAAAAAAGACGTAATTGCTAAGAAAGGCGAACTTCCAGAAGAGAAAGAGAAGAAAGACTAAATTTCTAGCCTCCTAGTTACGCTGTTCTAAAAACCTCTTTATTTTATGGCAAAGCCTTCAAACCTCACAATGTGTTCTTTCTGTGGAAAGAGCCATGCGGAAGTCCGTAAGCTCATTGCAGGTCCAGGAGTTTACATTTGTAATGAATGTATCAGCGTATGCTCTACCATTCTTAATAAGGAGCTTGGAATAGGTGATACTGATCTAGAGGACGAATCAGGTCTTACTGAAACCACTGGAGCCACCCCTTCTTTTAAGCCCGCAGAAATCTTTGCGCGACTCAATGAGCATGTCATTGGGCAAAATACCGCGAAGAAGGTGCTCTCAGTCGCCGTGCATAATCACTATCAGCGCATTTTTCATGATAGTTACAGTGTGCCAGAAGAATTGAGAGAAGTAGAGTTAGAGAAATCTAATATCCTTCTCCTTGGACCTACCGGGTCAGGAAAAACTCTTTTAGCGAAGAGCCTAGCGCGCGTCTTAGATGTGCCGTTTACCATTGTAGATGCCACCACTCTTACGGAGGCTGGCTATGTGGGTGAAGATGTAGAAAATATCATCCTTCGCCTACTACAGGCTTGTGAGTTCGATGTAGAAAAAGCAGAACGCGGAATTATTTACGTAGACGAAATTGATAAAATCGGACGTAAAACAGAAAACGTTTCTATCACTCGTGATGTCTCCGGTGAAGGTGTCCAACAAGCACTTTTAAAGATTCTTGAAGGGACGATTTGTAATGTTCCACCACAAGGCGGCAGAAAACACCCTCAACAAGAATATATACAGGTCGATACTAGTAAGATCCTTTTTGTTTGTGGTGGTGCCTTCGTTGGGATTGAAGATATTATCCGTAGAAGAACGGGGAAGGGCAGTTTAGGATTTCAAAGTGTAGATACTAATAAAGAAAATTCAGAAATTGATGAGGTTTCCTTGATGGCAAAAGTGCAACCTGAAGACCTTCTTCATTTTGGGCTAATACCAGAATTTATTGGCCGTCTCCCAGTTATTACCTCTCTTTCTAAGCTTACAGAAGAGGAACTCGTTAAAATTCTTACCGAGCCTAAAAACTCTCTCCTTAAGCAATATAGAAAACAACTCTCTCTAGAGGGTGTCGATTTAGAAATGACAGAATGCGCCCTTAAAGCCCTTGCAAAAGAAGCGGTAGAACGTGGCACTGGAGCTCGCGCTTTACGCTCACTCATTGAGTCTTTAATGCTTGAGATAATGTTTGAAATCCCATCGGATGAAAACATTCAGAAAGTAATCATCAACGAAGAGGTAGTTAAAGGGAACGCGGATCCAGAAATTCTTTTCAAAAAAGAAGCGGCTTAATTTAGCCTTTCCTGTGGTATTTTCTTCAGTGTGACACATAAAAAAGTGGTCGATTACAAAAGAGACCTTAAATCCTCATTTACATCGCGTGGATGACTCTGCTAAAAGAACTCTATTATGAGTGAGAACTATATAGAACCAGAATCATCATTATCAGACCGCACCCAATCTGCGACCGAGCGCGCTAACCAATTAAAAGAAGTAGCCGCAGGAAGAGCTAGAGAATTACGTGAAACCGCAGCGCAGAAAGCAAATGACTTCAAAGCTGTAGCAAACGAGAAAGCGGAGGAAATAAAATCTAAAGCATCTGACCAGGCGCACAAGTTAAAAGAAGTTGCAGTTGATAAGGGAACTAAATTTAAAGAGGTAGCAACTGACAAAAGTGTCAAATTTAAGGAAGCGGCTGTCGATAAAGGAGCTAAATTTAAAGAAGTGGCTACTGAAAAGAGTGCTCAATTTAAAGAAACAGCTAGCACTCAGTTTGATACTTCTAAGGAAAAAGCAAAGGAATATCAAGTGCAGGTAGAGGACTATATTAAAGAAAATCCAACTAAATCTGCTCTTATTGCTGTGGGCGCAGGATTTGTCCTTGGGCTGTTAATGCGTAAGTAATTTTAGAATACTCCCATTCTATTTTCTATACCTTCTAAATATTGAAGGTATGTTTCTTTAAATTATGAATTTGAAAAATATCCTAAAAGATGCCACGGGGGAAATCTCAAATATTTCTTCAGAGGTGAAAGAACTTTCTCAAGTTCATGCGCAGCTGCTAAAAGTAGAGGCTAAGGAGTGCACGGATTTCATTAAGCTTAAGGTAATAGCAGGTGTCACACTTGCTCTCATCGCTTTTTTCCTCGTGTGTGTCCTACTCACTGCTGGAATATCAGCACTTGGCATCTTTCTTAAAGACTTTATGCCTAAAGGCTTACAGCCTTACAGCTGGCACTTAATCGCAAGTGGCGTTTCATTATTATTCCTTATTTTAATCATGATTTGCTTCAGCTTATTAAAGAAGAAGCCCCAAGAATCCTTCTTCTCCCATACTAAAAAAGAACTTCAAAACGATAAGATATGGCTTCAAAATCTATCCAAACAAAAAAGAAAGAGCTCTTAGATTCACTTGAGTTACGCCGTTTATCTATTAACGATAAAGCGGAGAACGTTCAAGGGGCACTCAAACAAATCCCGACAGGCGTGATGTCAAAAACTGAAAAGTTAAGGAATATTACTCCTAACCTTAAAGGAACTAGTAGCACTTCAGTTATGGACAAAGTTAAGAAGCTTTCTTCTAAAGTAAAAGGGCTCTCGTCGAATAGGCATAAAGTTAAAGGGAGTGAGTCTCTATTTCTGCCAGCTAAAACCAGTTCATCATTTCCTACTGATTTACCCATTAAGCCAATCGTCATTGGACTAGGCTCGCTTCTTATTTTAGGCGTTCTAATGGGAGGGAGTAAAAAGAAGAAAAAGTCGACGGAAAAGAAGATCCTCGCGCAAGCTAAAGAAAATAATCAAGTCGCCAAATTCGGCTTTGGAATTCTAATTCTGAAATGGCTTCTCGGTGCATCGCAACCCGCGGTGAAACATATGATTACCAAGAAAGTGAAAAACAGAATCTTAGGGTGAAATATTCTAACTAAGGATTTCTTTGGCTTTCTTACATCATTCTCTTGGTAGCATCTTCTTTTAACGCAGACCAAAGAGACTCTAAACTCGCGGCCACTTGAAGTTTACTATCTTCAACATCGCTCTGTGGCTTTGCCTTCCCAAAGAGGTAATATTTAATTTTGGGCTCAGTCCCAGATGGGCGAACTGCAAATCGTCGACCGTCTTCTAGCTCAATTATAAGCATTTTAGTTCTCGGAATAAGATCGCCTTCCTCGTCATAGAAGTCTTTAGCATTATAGTCATCTACGGTAATCACCTTACTACCGTCTACTATTGATGGAGGGGTTTCTGCATAAGAGGCCACAAGAGCTGCTATCTTGGCCGCTCCGTCAGCGCCTTCTAGAACGATGGATCGTCCTTGCTCTAGGTAAACCCCAAATTCCGCAAACACTCTCTCGAGTAAATCCGCCAATGTGCAGTCTTGCTCTTTAGCATATGCCACCAATTCGGCTAACATCACAGCAGAGCCGTTTCCATCTTTATCACGCACAAAATCCGCGCCTAGGTAGCCGTAACTTTCTTCACCGCCAAAGACAAAAAACTTGGAGTATTCTAATCGTAAATTGCGCGTCTCCTCTTCTGTAAGTGAGCGATAATCACCTTTCTTTTCAGTGGGAATCGCATCTTCGTATTTTCGCAACTTCTCTCCAATATACTTAAATCCAGTGAGTGTATTGACGATGCCTATTCCATACTTATCTGCTATGGCTTTCTGAAGCTCAGTTGTAACAAGTGTTTTAACAAAGCACGCTCTACCACGGGTTGAGTCATTCAATTTTCCTTGTTCAAACATTGTCTTCACACGATACCACGCCATGAGAGAACCAATTTGATTTCCAGTGAGAAGCTGCATTTTTCCTGCGCCATTTCTGACGACTACTCCCATGCGGTCACAATCTGGGTCTGTTCCAATAACCGCATCAGCATTTACTTTTTCCGCTAAGTCTATACCCATTTGCAGGGCGGAAGCATTTTCGGGATTTGGAGATGAAACAGTTGGGAACGCACCGTTTTGATCATCTTGTTCTGGCACAGTGAGCACCTCAAAGCCTAGCTCCTTAAGAAGGGGGACGATGATGTGCCCTCCCGTGCCATGAAGGTTGGTGTATACGACTTTTGCAGAGCGTCCTTTAAGAAGTTCTGGACGCAATAATACAGACTTTAAACGATCCATATATTCACGGTCTTCTTTCTCTCCAAGAATCGTTATCGTTCCTCTATCTCTTTCGGGTAAAGGTTCATACTGCTCACTCTCTAGCGCATTAACCTTTTTAATGATACTAGATGCATGAGGCTCTACGATTTGTGCACCGTCAGAAAAGTAAGCCTTAAATCCATTGTCATGAGGAGGGTTGTGAGAAGCAGTCAGCACTATGCCAGCGTCGGCATTTAGTACCCTTACAGCGTATGAGAGTTGGGGAGTGGAGCGAGGTCCATCAAAGAGAAAAGCTTCACATCCCAAATCTGCACAGACCTTGCCACAATAATTAGCAAAGTCTTTTGAAAAATAGCGGGAGTCGTGCGCAATGACGATGGCAGGTTTTTTATGCCCCTCTACATATTCTTTCAAGTATGCAATCATGCCTTGAATCGCTTTCCCCACATTATAGTAATTCATGGAAGCCGTCCCTACGCATGGATGTTCGGGATGTTCTGTCCCGTTTCCTTGTTCTGCAGCGGTTACGACCTTACCAATCGTTCTTCCGCGTAGTCCACCTGTCCCGAAGGTCATGGTCTTGTAAAAGCGATCATTTAATTCCTTCCACTCACCATTTCTCACTAGTTCTTCTATCACCATTCTTGCAAGGGTAGATGTCCCAAGCATCTTGTGGATATTCTCTGAGGAGGATTCTAGTAAGGAATTTGCCTGAACTGCGTCTTTAAGTGAGGATGAAATGTCGGACATGAACTCTTATTAAAGATAATAAAACCTATAGGACACAAGGAATTAAAATGGAGTTTAAGAGATAACTATCCAGAGGGGCTATTCTTATTAAATCTGAACCCTAAAAGCCAAGAACCTCTAAATACCAAGCAAATAGTCTGTGTCCACCAAATACCCACGTGAGAGCTCCCAGTGCTAGGAAGGGACCGTAGGGTAGCGGCTTTCCAAACCCTACGCGTCCTAAGACTGCGGCTGCTATAGCAAAGAATGAGGAGCTAAAGAGTGTAAAAAGCACAGCTGGAGCTCCAAGAAATGCTCCTATTAGTGCCAGAAAAGGAGGGTCTCCACCGCCCATTGCCTCGCGCGGAATGACTACTTCCCTGGCTAAACCACTAAGAGAGCTGATCTCTTCTATCGAAAATGTTTCTGCGCCAATTTCTACTTCACGCTCTCTAATGGTGAGAGCTGATCCTAGAACAGCTTTACCATCCACCAAAAAATCACTTCCTTTTAGCTCTATCCGATCTGTCTTACGATAAAACACTTCTCCCCAATCAAAGACTTCCTCACCCACCACAAACTGTAGTTGCTCTGAATCAGTTTTTGGTTCTTTCAGAGTCCACTTTTCTGGCTTCTCTAACTTCACCTTCTTTTTTCCAAACGCCAACTTACCTAAAAGGACAATCGCTACTAAAATCGTATATCCTAGTAATGCTCCTAAGGCAGACCGCCAGACGTCTTTTTGCATTGAAGGGAAATCTATGTAATTATCTAAATTCACCAAGTCTCCCGTCCAAATACTTCCCGCTATAGCGACCGCAACTCCGGCCCAACACCAACTGACGGGTATTACATAATGCTCTCCATCAATGAATGAGATGGAAACGAGAAGAGAGACAAATATCCACCCTAACAACACTTCCCATTGTCCTGGGAAAAGCCGCCATACCGCCATAAAAAGCATCGCAGTAATAATCTCCACTGCAAGATATCTAGCTGGAATGGATCCTTCACATTCTGCACACTTTCCATGCTGAAAAATCCAAGTGAATATCGGAATGTTCCGCCACCATGGAATCTGCGTCTTACAGCCTGGGCAAAAAGAACGCTTTGGCTTATGTATCGTCATCCCGCGTGGGACACGATAAATGACAACGTTTAAAAAAGAGCCCACGCACGCTCCGATCACTAGAGCACATACTGACCAATGTAATCCTTCAAACATTTTTTAAAAACACAGTCTTGATTTTTGCCAAGAGATCGGAGGGGGGAATCCGCCTAATGCAAATGTCTTTAAGATGAGCCGCTATTGTAATAGTGCTTAGCCTAAATCATCCCAAGCTTCATTTTACCTTCTTCGGTGATCATGTCTTGATTCCAGGCAGGTTCCCATACCACATCAACGCTAGCTTTCGCGATCTCAGGAATATTCATGATTTTTGCTTGAGCGTCTGCAGCAATAACCGGTCCCATCCCACAACCAGGTGCGGTTAGTGTCATCTTCACATTAACTTCAATCCCTTCTTTTCCGTTTTCATCGATTTGGCAGTCATACACGAGACCGAGGTTAACTATGTCAACAGGTATTTCTGGATCAAACACCTGAGTCATCGCATGCCACACTTGATCTTCAAGAGGCGCGTCTTTCATAGCGTCAGCCTGCTCTTGGCGTTCCTTATTCTCTTTATTATCTATGCCTAGAGAGTCTGCATCTTGTGAGGAAATTCTAGCAAGCCCTGCCGAAGTAGCGACGGTATAAGTGCCACCAAGAGTTTGCGTAATTACTACGGGCGTTCCTTCAGGAAGAGTGATGGTATCACCTGAAGGAATTTGGACTGCGTCTACTTCACGATTTAAAGTTACTTCTTCATTCATACTTTTTGATTATCGCATGAAGACCAAGAGGCACAGAGTTTTTTTAAAAAAGTTTTAGTGATTTCTCTCAGTCTTCTAAGGGAATGATCTTAATTGTTCCTTTCGCTTTTGAATTCATGTCCGAGATTAGGGTATTAGGGTTTTGAAGCCCTGAAGGTTGGGATGGTTCTAATTCACCATTGAGTGCTTGCCGAAGCGCATCTTGCACCATTTCTCCGCAATGAATTTTCATAGGAGGAAGGGAGCCTAGATCGCCACTAAGGTCATCAACACCTAATCCCTTTGCCTCTTCAATTGATTTCCCTTTAAGGAGTTCAGTGGCCATGGAGGCTACTGCTAAGGCTGTCTGACATCCAAAGGCTTGGAAGGACGCTTTATCTATAACTTTTTTCCCATCCTTTTCTTTATACTTCACCCACATGCGCATCATATCTCCACAATCTGCAGATCCTACTGTGCCAACCCCATCAGCATCAGGCATTTCACCGATGTTTTGCGGGTTTTGGATGGCCTCTTGGGCCTTTTCTTCAAAGCTCTTCATACTTTTATAGTTGCATCTCTCATCATAAAATACACAAGAAATTTAATAAAGAAGGCAATTGAGTTTAAATGATAATATACATGGCGGTCTGAAAGAGAGGCTTTTAGGGAGCATGGCAGGAAAAGTCATTCATCTTTATATGAGATGCCTGAACTTCACCTTTTATGACGAAGCGGGGATTTTTTCTCAGCCAAGTAACCACCCTTATATATATGTGTTTTGGCATAATCGTATTTTCACTCTAGGAGGTGCTTTTAGAATTATTTCTCCTGAAACAAGAGTGGCATGTTTAACGAGTGCTAGTAAAGACGGCGCGCTTATTGAAGCAGTCATGAATGAGCAGGGGATAGAGTCAGTCCGCGGCTCTACTTCACGCCGTGGAAGATCCGCAACTGTGGAAATGATGCGAAAAATAAGGGGAGGGCATGGACTGGCAATTTCACCCGATGGTCCAAGAGGTCCTGTCTACGAGTTAAACCCAGGGGTCTTAAAATTAGCGGCCGCCACCAAGCGAGAGATAGTCCTTGTTCAGGCGGACTACTCTGACTATTGGGAATTAAAAACGTGGGATAGCTTCAGGATTCCTAAACCATTTAGCAGAGTGAAAGTGAGATTTAATGCTCCACAAGCAATAAAGCAGAAGCTCTCTAAGGAGGAGGAAGAGGAGCTAAAATCTTCTATAGAAGAGACCTTGAATTCTTCCATAAAATACACGAAAGATAAATCATATGCGGAATATCGATGGTAAAGTAGTGGCGGCTCAGGTACTAAAGAAAGTGGCGAAATCCGTTCAGAAGCTAAAAGCGAACGGTGTTACACCAGGGTTAGCGGTAGTCTTAGTGGGAGAGGATCCTGCCTCACAAGTCTATGTAGGATCCAAGGCGCGAAAGTGTGAAGAGCTAGGCATCTATTCTAGAAAAATTTTACTTCCTACTGAAACGACGGAAACAGACTTGAGGCAGGTTATTTCAGAGTTGAATGCCGATGCACAAATCAATGGTATCCTCTTGCAGTCGCCTTTACCGGGAGAGCTTAGGAAAGTGGAGGACTCCATCGTAGAAGGGATAGCTCCACAGAAAGATGTGGATGGATTTCACCCGATTAATGTCGCCAAGCTCGTAATGGGCGATGAATCTGGTTTTGTACCTTGTACGCCTGCGGGATGTATCGAGCTCTTAAAGAGTGAGGGGATAGAGCTGTCGGGTAAAAATGCAGTTGTAGTAGGAAGAAGTATGATCGTAGGTAAGCCTCTGGCAGCATTACTTCTTAATGAGAGTTGCACAGTGACAATAGCACATTCGCGCACTGTAGACTTGCCTACGGTTTGTAGGCAAGCTGACCTTCTTTTGGTGGGGGTCGGTGTACCCGAGTTAATAAAAAAAGATGCCGTGAAACGTGGTGCATATGTCATAGATGTAGGTATTAACCGCGTAGATGATACTTCAAAAAAGAAAGGATACCGTTTAGTTGGGGACGTGGATTATAAAGGAGCATCTCAAGAAGCAGAAGCGATCACTCCAGTGCCTGGCGGAGTAGGTCCTATGACGATTGCCATGCTTATGAAGAATACGGTTAAAGCCGCGAGGCTTCAAAGTGAATCGTGAGGTAGATACCTAGTAGTTTACCTATTATGGTGGGGGTAATATTTCTTATGCGAATAATAATATATAATTCGTTTGATTGGATTGATTCCAAGTGAAAGAACATTTTTAAGTTATGATAAACAAAGCTTTCATACTTGGTGCGGGGTTGGGCACACGCTTACGTCCACTTACAAATGTAAGACCTAAGCCTCTTGTCCCACTATTCCATAAACCAATGATGCAGTATGCCTTAGATCGCGCGCTTGATGTCGGGATTAAGGATGTGGCGATTAATACTCACCATCTGGCACCTGTTTGGGAGCAATTTTTTCCTATTACTCAAGATCAAGTATTTGAAGGACTTAATGGAATTACTAGCCGCCCTTCAAAATATAAAGGTGCTAAAATTTCACTCTTCCAAGAGGATGATTTGCTCGAAACAGGTGGCGGAATAAAGAACCTAGAAAACTGGATTGGATCAGATGATGTCCTCATTTATAATGGAGACATCTATTGCTCTATTCCGCTCCAGCCATTAATTGATCTGCATGAAACGGGGGGATTTGAAGCCACACTTATTTTGAGGAGTGATGGTCCAGCCAAGCACCTCGCGATTGAGGGGGATAGGGTCATCGATATTAAAAACACACTTGGGAAAGGTGAGGGGACGCATCAGTTTACGGGGATATACGCAATTAGCCCAAAGATCTTAAAGCGCTTAGAGGCGAATAAAAAAGAGTCGATTATTCAAGCGTTTATTGAGTTAGCTTCGGAAGGGAAACTTGGTGCTGTCGTGGTGGATGATGGTGAATGGTTTGATCTAGGAACTCGTGAAATGTATTTGGATGCGCATAAATCTAAGTCAATGCGCCCAGACAATGTGGAAGAAGTAGCAGGGAAGACCACTATTCCAGATAGTTCCTCAATAACTAAGTCATGGATTTCCGATAAAGTGAAAATCGGACAGAATGTGACGATCGAAGATTCTGTGATTTGGGAAGGTGTAACTATAGGAAATGGCTCAAAAATACGTAGAAGCATTATTATTTCTGATGTCCCAGAGGAAACCGTGCTTGATTCCGTCGATCATTAAGTATTGGATCACATCCCATGCCTGTTTCAAGACTAGAAGAAGCATACCGTAAGCATTATAACTTAGAGCCAATTTTAAAGGTTCAAGTAGATCCTATTAAAAAAGGTGCTTCTGGAAGAACAATCGTCAGATTAAATGCAGAAAGAGGAGAGCCTATCATAGGTATTCACTATAATTTTGAGAGAAAGGATAATGCCTTGCATAAACCTGTAAGCGATTTTCTAGAGTCTGCGGGTGTGAGAGTACCTAAAATTGTTTTTTCAGATTTAGATGCCCAAATTCTTCTCGTGAGAGATGTGGGTAAAGTGGATCTATTATCTCTTAAAGGGCTAACGTGGGAGGAACGTGAACCATTTTATAGAGAAGTGTTCACACAGTTGGATAAAATATCACGGAGTAATCCGCCTGAAGGAATTGATATGATGCCTCCATTCACAAAGGAGACATATCTTTGGGAACAGAATTACTTCGCTGAGCATTTTATAGGGACGCATCTAGATGAAGACGGGCAAGCGTTCATTGATAACCCTCTTTTAGTATCCTTGGCTGAAGAGTTAGGCCAGCTACAGCCAGATCTTGTTCATCGAGACTTCCAGTCGCAAAACCTAATGATTCAAGGAAAGAATGTGTACGTGATTGACTTTCAAGGTGCTCGCCCTGGATATGTAGAGTATGACCTAGCTTCCTTTATCTATGATCCTTATATGCTACATCCCTTAGAAGAGAGAATGAAGCTTAGAGAGCTATGGGCTGAGATGAGTGGACGTGCTTTAAATACAGAGCTGATCCGCCGTTGCGCGCTACAGCGTCTCATGCAAGCTTTAGGAGCGTATGGAAACATTGTGCATAATCAAGGTAATGACTGGTATGCGCAGCATATGCAGCCAGCAGTAGACATGCTCCTTTCTCTTACGGAAGACACTCCTTATGAGCCAGTCTTTCACCCTCTCCTAAAAGCATAATATAAGATGGCAAGAAATATTTCTCCAGACGCTAAGGCGGGGGTTCTCATTGAGGCTCTTCCGTATTTTCAACAATTTCGCGGTAAGACCTTCCTCATTAAAATGGGAGGCTCTGCGATGGAAAATCCTGCTTTAGTAGATGCCGTCATGCGTGACATTGTCTTTCTAGAAGTAGTCGGAATCAATCCAGTTGTCGTGCATGGTGGAGGAAAAGCTATCTCAGCTGCCATTGACAGTTCAGGGTTAAAGCATGAATTTATAGATGGGCTAAGAAAGACAACTGCGGAGACGATTTCCATCGTGGATAAAACCTTAAATGATAATGTTAATCCATCATTGGTTGAGATGCTTATCGATAATAAAGGAAAGGCGCAGGGGTTAGCAGGGCAATCTGTCTTTAGAGCGAGAAAGCTTACGACGGTAAATAGTAAAGAAGAGCCTATAGACTTAGGATTTGTTGGTGAGGTAGAGAGCTGCGATGTATCAGTCATTAATCGCCTCATTAGTGAAGACACTGTCCCCGTTATTTCCCCTTTAGGTAGGAATAAGGAAAATGGAGACCTTTATAATATTAATGCAGACCTTGCGGCGGCAGCTCTAGCCAAGGCGTTAAAACCAGCAAAGCTTATTTATCTCTCAGATGTGCCTGGGCTTATGAGGAACCCTGAAGTGCCAGAAACGCTCATTCACTCTATAAATCAGGAACAAGCGCAGGGGCTGATTAAAGAAGGAATTATCAAGGGCGGAATGCTTCCCAAGGTAAAATCTGCGTTGGATGCACTAGAGTGCGGCGTTAATAAAATTCACTTTATTGATGGTAGAAATGCCCATTCTTTACTCCTTGAAATCTTTACAGATTCAGGAATCGGCACGGAAGTAGTCGCTTCTTAAGTAAGGCTGAAAAGGAGGTGATTTTTTTCTATTTTCCTATCGCCAAAGAAAAAACATCCTGCTTATAACTTTTACCCATCAATTGGGGATGTAGCTCAGTGGTTAGAGCAGTCGACTCATAATCGATTGGTCGTGGGTTCAAATCCCACCGTCCCTACCAATTAATGGTTTTTAGAACTACGATTTTTTTCGTAAACAAACGATTTGATAATCACAAACCTGAAATATAATTTGGTGCCTTAGTATGGATTAGTTTTTGGTATCCCATTACATACCTACTAACTCCTTCACTAAAATTAAAAGCGGTAAACTCTTCGGGGAGGATCATTCCTTTAAATTTGATAAATTAAGGAAATTAGAAAAATGGTACCCAGAACAGGAGTCGAACCTGCACACCTTGCGGCACGTGAGCCTAAATCACGCGTGTCTACCAATTCCACCATCTGG